>DATFFX010000262.1:0-13811 GCA_035249825.1 Gemmatimonadales bacterium
CGGGAAGGCCGTCAATATCAAGGCCTCGGTAATGCCGGCCTTTCGGGCCAGCAGAGCACTACGCGATCAGGTGAACCGAAAGCGATAGGCTCGCAAGCACGTTCAGCTAGGACGGCCGCCGTGCCGGCCGTCCTGGCCCGCTCCCCTCTCGCCGTGGTGGGCGGCTGGGGCCCCGGTCGACCCGGGCCGTCACTCGCCTCCGGCGTATCGTCACGCCGTTCAGCGCCAGCGCCACCTTCTCGGCATCCTGAGCAGGAATCTCTACCAGCGAGTAGGCGTCTCGCAGCTCGATTCGCCCTATCTTGCCGCGCTCTACCCGCAGCTCCTTCGTCAGCACCGCGACGAGATCGTTTGCCGTAGCCCCATCCTTCTTCCCAACTCCGACGTAAATCTTGGCAGTCGCCGGTATATCGGGAACGCGCGAGGGCTCCTCTATGGGAGCCGAGCTCGACCAGAGGGCAAAGAGCGCTGCCGCGACGGCCGTCGGGTCATGACGCTCGAACAATGGCGCCAGCGTGAGAATCGCCCGTTCAGCGGCACCGTTCTCTATGGCCCTCGTGATAAGTGCTCGTTGTGCGGCCGCGCGAGTAGCAACCCTGTCGGCCATACCTGCGAGCTGCAGCGGTCGGCGCGGGTTTGCGATTCTTGCTGCATAGCTTTCGGCTGCAGGTGGAACCAACATGACCACTTCGCCCGCCGCCGCCAGCTGCTGCAGCCGCTCCCCGGTCGGTAAATCGAATGCCACAACGGTCTCAGCTTGTGGTGCATCGCCGCTGACCAGGCGCAGCTCCGGGTCGTTCAGCCCCACCGCTTGCGCGATTGCGTGATGATAGCTCCGATCGAGTGTCCATATCGCCATCGTGGCCGGATCCAACAGCTCCACCAGTTCGGCCAGCGCCGTAACCCGCCGAGCCCACGACACGCTCACGGTGCGTACCGGACCGGTGGGTCCGCGCTCCAAACCAGCCGCTCTTGCGGTAGGCGCCTTCCGTGCGTAGCGCTCGACCAATGCAGCGACTCGATCCGGTGACGCGGTGTAGATGATTCGCTGAGCCTCCTTGGACAGGTCCTGCATCAGGGGCGAGATACTGTCCTCGCTTTCCCAGCTCTCAGGCCATGCGAGGAAGAGGGATGTCACTGCGTCCATGCTCAGAGCCGAGCGGCTGAGCAGCGTCAATGCCGTCTCTGGTGTAGCAATGAGCAGATCCACCGCGTCAGCCTTGAGCCGCCGCATAGCTCGCGCCGTGCCGTGCGCCACCTGTACCCGTGCTCCCCCGTTCCCGGCCAGGCCATGCGCCACGCGCCCCCACTCGTCCAGCTGACCGGTCGGGGCGAGCAGCAGCGCCCGGGCGCCCCTTCCTGTCCGCGCAAGAACTCCTGCGAGAGCAGGCGTCGCATAGACCGGGGCCGGCGGAGTCGCTGCGACGAGATTGTGACCCCGGGCAGCGGTCGGGATGGTTTCTCTGACGCCCGCATCGTCTGCATTCCAGCCGAGTCGTTCGAGAGCGGCCGCGAGATTCGGGGTGAGATGGAGATCTTGGAAGGAGGGCACTGGGTCTCCGTTGACTTGAACAGTAAGCCTCGTCCGACGAAGCTAAGCTCCCCATGGAAGGGGTCCAAGAGCCTGCCCTGAGGCCACAGTGTAGTTCGGTTCCGGACCGTTGACTTCGCCGAGCCGACGACAAAGTTTTCCCCGGACTGCCGCGCACACCTCAGATTCGGACCAAAGCATGCCCGACCCTTTATCGCTGAATATCCAGCACCTCAAGGCCTCCGAGACGGTGGCAATAAGCAATGAGGCCAAGCGCCGCAAAGCCGCCGGGGAGGACGTGCTGGATCTCGGCGTCGGCGAGCCGGATTTCGATACCCCCGCGCCGGTGGCGCAAGCCGGAATAGTGGCCATTCAGAAAGGTATGACCCGCTATCCGCCCAACGTCGGCATCGCCGACCTTCGGGCGGGAATCGCACAGCAGCTGTCGGCCATGTCGAATGGTCGAGTCGTCAACCCGGACAACATCATCATAAGTTCCGGCTCCAAGCAGTCGATCTTTAACGCCTGCTTTGCCCTGTTCGGGCCCAAGGACCGGGTCCTGATCCCCTCGCCGGCATGGGTCTCCTACCCTCAGATCGTGCATCTCACGCGGGCCGAGCCGGTGCTGGTCCCCGGTGATCCCGAATGGGGGCTCAAGGTCAGCGTCAGAGATCTCGACCGCGCGAGTCACAAGCTCACCCGCGGAATCATTCTCTGCTCACCCTGCAATCCAACCGGCGCGGTCTACACCCTGGCGGAGCTGAAGGCGATAGCCGAGTGGGCCAGGAAGAACGATATCTGGATTATTTCAGACGAGATCTACCGCCGCATCAACTACGGCCCCGGCCCCGCTCCCTCCCTGCTCGACCTCCCGGACGAGCTGCTCGAGCGCACCGTCATCATCTATGGGGCAAGCAAGGCGTATGCGATGACCGGCTGGCGTATCGGCGCGGCTCTGGCGCCGCCGCACCTCACGAAGGCCATGGCCGCACTTCAGTCACATACCACGACAGGTGCCAACCATCCGGCCCAGTGGGCAGCTGCCACCGCATTCACCGACGAGCGTGTCGATGCCGAAGTGGGCCGCATGGTCAGCGCATTCCGCCGCCGGCGCGATTATCTGGTGGATCGCTTTCGCAGCGAGGCTCCGGGCATCGAGTTCGTGGAACCGCATGGAGCGTTTTATTTCTTCTTCCGCGTGGATGGCATCCGCGATACGGATCCGGTGACCGGCCAGATCTTTTGCGAGCAGTTGATGAAACAGGAGGGAGTAGCTCTCGTGCCGGGTGCCGCCTTCGCGGATGATCGGTGGGTGCGGCTGAGTTATTCGGTCTCAGACGGAGAGCTGGAGAAAGCGCTGGACCGAGTCCTTCGTTTGATCCGGCGACTCGCCTCCGCCCGTGCAGCCTGAGGCCGGTCCCATGAGCATGGATGCTCGCATAGAGCCGTTGAGCGGAGCGCTGCCCACCGTCAATTGGCGCTGGGATCCCGAGACCGACATTCTCTCAGGCGCGTTCAAGGGGAACCGGAAGAGCGGTGGTCTCACCGGATCTGTCGAGCTGACTGATGCCGAGGGGTCGGTCGCCGTGCTCGATGTGAACAACGGAGTGATCTGCGGTCTCGACGTAGTCGTCTGGCCTGAAGTGGTCCCGGTGGCCGAACTCCGGGTGCCCGCCAAGCTGACCGATGGCCGCGTGGTTCTGCCCTCTCGTCCCTCGCGGCCCGGGGTGACCTCCCTGGAGGTGGACACGACTCTGTCGGTTCAGACCAATCCGACGGAGAGCATGTTCCATCTGCAGATCGGACCCCGGCGCCCAGTCGAGGGCGTCCGGGCGGCGGACAACTTCTATATCGAAGTGGACCAGCAGGGTGGGCTGGCAGGGTTCTGGCTGACGAATGTGCCGCCGTTCGCCCCGCTTGACGACGAATGAGCCGGATCCTACGCCGCCCGTTCTGATTCTCCCAGAAAGCCTTTCGCCTGGCGGGCCACGAGTGACGCGTAGTAGCCGCCATGCGCGAGCAGCTCCGTGTGATTGCCTGACTCTGCGATTGCCCCGTCCTTGATGACCATGATTCGGTCTGCCTCTCGCACGGTGGAGAGGCGGTGAGCAATGACGAAGGCCGTACGCCCCCGCAGCAAAGTCTTGAGCGCGTGCTGGATCAGGTACTCTGATTCAGTGTCAAGCGCGGATGTGGCCTCGTCCAGGATGAGGATCGGTGGATTCTTCAGCAGAGCCCGCGCAATCGCAACCCGCTGCCGCTGGCCGCCACTGAGCCGACTCCCGCGCTCCCGCAGTACCGTGTCATAGCCTTCCGGCAGCTCCATGATGAAATCGTGCGCGTAGGCCGCTCTGGCGGCAGCTTCCACCTCGGACTGCGGCGCGGTAGGACGTCCATATGCGATGTTGGCGCGGACCGAATCGTTGAAGATGTGGGAGTCCTGAAACACAACGCCGATCTGCTCCCGGAGCGAGCGCTGGGCCATTCTGCGGATATCTACGCCGTCCACCATAATGGAGCCTTCAGTGAGACTGTAGAATCGCTGCAGCAGGGCGACAAGCGTCGTCTTGCCGCTGCCGCTCGGCCCGATCAGCGCGATGGTCTCCCCGGCGCGTGCCGTGAGGCTGATATCCCTGAGCACGGCCGTGCCGGGCTGGTAAGCAAAGCTGACCCGACGGAACTCCACTTCGCCTCGGAGCGGCCGGATCTCCGCCGCACCCGGGCTATCGGCCACCACATCTTCGGCGTCCAGGATATTGAAGATCGCCTCCAGAGAGACTGTTGCCTTCTGCAGCATCTGATAGGTGTTGGTCAATCCCTGCACCGGTCCGAACAAGCCCCCGATGTAGCCGAGGAAGGCCAGCAGAGTTCCCACTGTCATTTGCCCCCGAGAGATCAGGTATCCCCCAACTCCTAGTGCGGTGAGCCGCGCTGCCGTCGCAGCCAGGGTGCGGAGCGTTCCAGTCACATTGTCGGTTCGGACGCCGCGGCGCACGACCTCATTGCCCTCCCGAACTCCCTCCATAAAGCGCCGCTTCTCCTCCTCTTCCATGGCGAATCCCTTTACCGTCATCATCCCCGCGAGAACCTCGTTGAAGCGGCCGTAGATGGAGTTCCACCGCTCGACGAGTCGGCGCTCCCGGTGCATCTGCTCGGGTGCGGCCCACGCTCCGATCAACGCGGGAATCGGCGCGAAGATCATGACCGCCACTGCCAGTCGCCATTCCATGCGGAGCATCGCACTGACGGAGAGCACCAGATAAAGAAGCGTGGGAAGCAGATTGAACGCAGTTTCGCAGAAGGCGGTGACGTACCCTGTGATTCCCTGATTGATCCGGTTCATGGTGGCGCCGATCGTCTCACCCTGGTGGAACGACATCGGCAGTGAGTTGAGCTTTCCCATGACTCGCTCGCGCACGGTGTAGTCCACACCGAGTCGAACATCCCAGCTCAGCACGCCCAGCCACGCCTGGAGCCCGGATCGGGCGATCTCCAGGAGCACGAGTGCGGCGATAGCGAGGCTGAACCCGGAAAGACCGGTGCCGCTGCCGAGCTGGTCGAACAAGTACTTCATGAGCAAGGGATCGACCGCGCTCAAGGCGGCCAACAGCAGAGCGAGGCAGGTGACGGCCAACAGGGTACGGCGGTAGGGTCGCACGAACTCGAGCGACCTCAGGGTGAGCCGGAATCGAGATTGTTTCGCTTGCATCTCGGCGGAATGGAGAGGGAATGCCTTGAGTTTCGCCTTCAGGGAAGCAAGTTCGATGCCTCTGCGGGCTCGATCAGCCATGCAGGATGAGCTGCGGCTGATTCAGACCGCCTGCTCATGATGCCATGTTGGGGAAGAGGTTACGAGCTACTTACCTTCGCGTCAGGCTCATCGGCACCGCAGCGATCTGCGTCTCCGTACCTGGGATCCATGCAGGACCTGCATCCTGCAGCGGTTTCCCCGGTCAATGCGCCGGCTTCAAGCCAGTCTCGACAGGCCAGTCCGCCTGGGAGTTCAAGAGCAGGAGCCGCGGCCCTGCTGCCTCGAGTGCGAGAATACTTACGGATCCGGGGCTGATCTCGATCCGATGCAGCAGGTCCGCGGGTGCTCCCATGAAATGGGTGATCAGAAGGCGGAGCACGTCGCCATGGCTGACGAGGGCAACCAGGTCACCCTCTGGGTGGATCTTTCCGAGCCGGTCCAGTTCACCCACTGATCGCGCGAGCACCTCCGCGGTGCTCTCCCCGCCTGGTATCCTGGTGCTGTTCCGAGAGCGGTTGAATGCCTTCCACTCGGCCAGGCTGTCCAGCTCAGCCAGGCTCCTGCCGGTCCATTCGCCGAAGTCAATCTCGAGCAGGCCGGGAGCGGTCCTCACCCTGAGACGCTGCCGTTCTGCGATGGGGGCCGCCGTTTCCAGCGCCCGCTCGAGGGGGCTGCTGTAGATGGCCGAGATGGCCAACCCGGAGAGCCTCTCACCAAGCGTTTCCGCCTCGGCCTGACCCTTACGGCTGAGGTGTACGCCGGCTGACCTGCCTGCAATAGCGCGGCCGACCGGGTCGCAATGGGCGTGGCGAATAAGGAGGAAAGTGGTCATGGGAGGCATGCCCCGAGGGGGTCAAACCGCACAATGGGCATGTGACAGAACTCATCACTATGCCTCAAACGTAAGTACACCTTGGGATGGAGAAGGTGAGTTGTGAGCGAGGCGTGCGAATGGAATGAAGCTAGTCATTTTTGGTCTGTCGGTCAGTTCGTCCTGGGGAAACGGCCACGCAACCCTGTGGAGAGGACTCATCCGGGCGCTCGCACGTCTCGGGCACCGGGTCGTCTTCTATGAGCGAGACGTTCCTTATTACGCTGAGCACCGCGACGTTCCGGCCCTGGCCGACGGCGATCTCAAGCTGTACTCCCGGTGGGAGGACGTCGCCGCCTGCGCATCCGCCGATCTCAGTGATGCCGACGTGGGGATCGTCACATCCTACTGTCACGATGGGATTGCTGCCGCCGAGCTGATCCTCTCTGCCAAGGCGCCGCTTAGCGTCTTTTACGACCTCGATACTCCTGTCACTATCGAGCGCGTGAAAAACGGCGATCCGGTTCCGTATCTCGGGCCGAATGGACTGGAGGACTTCGATCTGGTGCTGAGCTACACCGGAGGTACGGCCCTGACGGAGCTGGAGGATCGTCTGGGAGCCAGGCGGGTACTGCCACTCTATGGAAGTGTCGACCCGGCGGTGCACTATCCGCTTCCTCCGGTCGAGCGTTATCGCGCGGACTTGTCGTACCTGGGCACGTATGCAGAAGACCGGCAGAGGGCGCTGGGGGAATTGCTGCTGGAGCCGGCTCGGCGGCTGCCCGCCCGGACCTTCCTGATCGGTGGGGCACAGTACCCCCCCGAGTTCCCCTGGAGCGAGAACATCTACTTCGCCCAGCATGTCGCTCCAGCCGAACATGCCGCCTTCTACTGCTCTTCGCGGCTGACACTCAACGTTACCAGGGCTCCGATGGTGGCCAGGGGATATTGTCCCTCCGGTCGATTGTTCGAGGCGGCTGCATGCGGCATTCCCGTGGTTACCGATTCCTGGAACGGCTTGACCGATTTCTTCGAGCCGGGGTCGGAGATACTGGTTG
This sequence comes from Gemmatimonadales bacterium, assembly GCA_035249825.1. Taxonomy (GTDB): domain Bacteria; phylum Gemmatimonadota; class Gemmatimonadetes; order Gemmatimonadales; family GWC2-71-9; genus CAVVWJ01. Next base: position 7,152 of record DATFFX010000262.1, read on the forward strand.
CATTCTCCACGGACGACGCCATGGATGCGCTGGAGACATCCGATCAGGAGCTGGCCCGGATCGCCCGAGCGGCGCGCGAGCGTACCTTGGCTGAGCATACCGCTGATCGGCGGGCCTCCCAGCTGGTGGCGGCCATCGAAGGCGCATTCGCGGTGGAGGCCTGAGACATGTGGGGTATCGTGCCGGCGGCAGGGGCGGGCAGTCGCCTTCAGCCCCTCGCGTTTTCCAAGGAGCTGCTGCCGGTGGGGAGCACGCTGGATGGTGAGGCTGAACGTCCCCGGGCCGTAAGCGAATACATCGTCGAGCGGATGATTCTGGGTGGGGCTGACCGCATTTGCTTCGTGGTGGCGCCAGGAAAAGCCGATATTCTCGAGTACTACGGCAACAGAGCCTGCACCGCTCACATCAGCTTCACCGTCCAGCAACGGCCGGCCGGTCTCTGTGATGCGGTCTTCCAGGTGCTACCCCTCATCCGAGCGGACGAATTCGTGATCGTGGGGCTGCCTGATACGATCTGGTTCCCAGCGGATGCGCTGCGCCACCTGGGGGACGATCCATTCAGCTTTCTGCTTTTCCCGGTGGATCGCCCCGAGCGTTTCGATGCGGTTCTGACCGACCGGTCGGGCTGGGTCCGGGAGATCAGGGTAAAGCAGCCCGATCCGGGGACCTCCTGGATCTGGGGTGCGTTCAAGCTCTCCGGCAGGACGATGCGCGCTCTGTTCGAGCTCTGGTGCGAGCGCGAGCGGCGCGACGAATACATGGGCACTTTGGTGAACGCATACCTTGCCGCTGGCGGTGAGGCCGCAGGCGTTCGTGCGGGCGAAGCCTATTTCGATGTCGGAACTTTGAACGGATACCGGGAGGCAATCCAGGTGCTCAGCCCGAGACCGGCAGCAAGTCAGGAGGCCGTGGCGTGATCGAGGCAGTCAAGCTGTGGAACGAACCGAACAACATCTCGCACTGGGATTTCGAGGTGGACCCCGGCTGGCGGGTGTACGCAGAGTTGGTGAAGACAGCCGCCGCAGCGGTGCGGGGAGAGAATCCCTCTCTCAGCCGGGTGCTGGGTGGCATCTCACCGATCGACCCTGGATTCATTCGGACATTGGGGGAATTGGGAGTACTCGACCACATTGACGTGGTGGCCGTACACGGATTTCCGCTCGACTGGAATCACTGGACCATCAACGAGTGGCCCGACAAGCTGGAAGAGATCCATGAAGTCACCGAGCTGCCAGTGTGGGTCACCGAAGTCGGCGTGTCCACCTTTGGCGCTGACGAGGTGCAGGAGTTCGGTCTCCGTCGCACCGCGGAGCTTCTGATCGGCAAGGCACCGCGAATCCACTGGTACAGCCTCTACGACCTGCCGCGAGCGTGGCCGGCTACCACCCGGCACCGGGAAGCCGAAGGATCATCCTACTATCGTCATTTCTATCTGGGCCTCTTGAAGGAGGACGGAACTCCCAAGCCGGCTGCCGGTTGTTTTCCCGAATACGCGCCCGCGCTTGGAATCTGCCAGTGGTTCCACTTCGAAGATCCGCGGCTCGAGGATGCCGTGCGCTGGCTCCGGCGTCTCGGCGTCCGTTACTTACGTACCGGTCTGAGTTGGGCCGACAGCCTCAGACCCAATGCTGAAGCGTGGTTCGACCGGCAGATGAGCGCACTGGACCAGTTCGACGTTACCCTCACGTTCTGCTTCACTCCGGAGTCGAGTGGTGTCAGGCCTCACCACACCAGCCCGCCGAGACGGGTCGAGGAGTTCGCCGACTTCTGCGCCCGCATGACACGCCGGTACGCCTGCTGAGCGCAACGATCAGTCGAAAAGGTCCGCTGCCCACACGAACTTCACCCCGGCCCGGGCTGCTGCCTCACGATCCACTTCGTCATTGCCGACGAACAGGGTGTCGGCCGGGCTCACGCCGTAGTACTCCATGATGTTCTGAAGCATCCGCGGCTGTGGCTTGCGGCACTCGCAGCGGGCGTCCATGGGGTGCGGGCAGAGCTGCAGAGCTTCATCCGAGGGTGCGCTACCGGTCGCTGCTACAGCGAGATCGCGAAGCAGCCGGTGCGCCATCTCGAGGCTAAGGAACCCGTAGGCAACCTGATCCTGGTTCGATGCCATCCCCAGACGCGGCCCACCTGCACCACCCCAGGGCACGTTGTGCAAAGCCTCTCGCACGCCTGGACGCAGCACCCACTCGTCCGGGCGGTGGGGGCATGGCTTGCCGGGAACCGTCGTCTGGCGCAACGTGTCGTCGGCATCGAAGACTACCAGACGGTAGCCCTGAAGAAGCCCGGTCTCAGGCATACCACCCCTCCGGCATCGTGCTGAGCGCTCTTCGGAGCAGCAGCCGATACCGCTGCGCGGCAGTCACGAAACGATTCCGGTCCGGGGTTTCTCCCAGCGTACTCGCGGCAAGCGTGGTGTAGCCAAGGCGGAAGGCGAGATAGGTAACCGCGTGTACGGGGAGCCTGGCCGCAATGGACCTGTCTCCGCTCAACTCTCTGTACCGCTCGATGAGCCACTGCCGCGCGTCGCGGTCCAGCTCGAATTCGAGGCATGCCGCCGCCACATCCCAGGCGATATCCTGGCAGCCGGGAAAGAAGTGGTCATCGTGATGATCAACTGCATCGGTCTTGAGGTACCCGTCGTTGGTGCGAATCCACTCGTGCGGCTGCATCCGGCCGTCCAGCGCCACCGGCCACTCGCACCAGCGTGAGCGAAATTCAGGAAAACTACGCTCCAGCGGAGAGAGGGCTTCGCTTCCCAGGCCTTCCTCCACATTGGTCGTAATCATGTCGCTCAGGCTCGCATCGGTGACTGATGGCTCTGCTCGATGCTCCCGGGCGATGTAGGCCAGGTACGATGCCAGAGCCTCGAGGAGCTCCGGAGCCAGGCCTTGCCGGTGGTTTACGGGATTTCCAGGGGCGAAGGCCTTTACCAGAAAGCCTTGCACGAATTGCTCTGGGGCGGAGGTGAAGCCGGCCTCGGCGAGCTGCCTGGCGCGAAGGAGCTTTGACCGGCCCCTCTCCCCGAGCCCCACGAAACTGAACCAGCTGGACCCGGTGCCCGGGCCACTCCGCTGGAACGGCTCCAGGAGGTACTTCCTGCGCTCGTGCTGCTGCTGAACCGGAGGGAATGCTTCAGTGTCGCCGTACAGCACGTCACGCCAGGCCCCGGCCGAGAAATCCCGCAGCCGGCCCGGGGGGAATGTCCTGCATAGCCGGCCGGAATCCAGCCATACCGCTTCGAAGCTCATGACGAACTGCCGATGCTTCTGCCAACGGTCCCGAGCCCGTGCTGACTGCAGTGAGGAGCCGTCCGTCGACCAGCTGGGAAACAGCACGATTCGCCTATCCTCGATTCCGATCTCACTCAGTAGCTCCGCGGTTCCGCTGAGAGAGGAGCCGCTGATGCCGGGCCCTTCGTCCACGATCAGAAAGAGTGCCTCGCGATGGCTCTGTAAAGTGGTGTACAGCTGCGGATCGAGGACCGGTCGCCGGGCGAACGGATGGCCCCGCGGTCTGAGGGTGAAGGAGGACACCATGCAGCCCAGCTCCTGCAGAGCTCCGGCGACGGCTGCGGAAAGGCTGGTGCCGATGCTTCGCAGTCCAAGGCAGACTGCATCGTGCGGGCCCAACGCCTCGTGGCAGCAGCGTGCCGCCTCGAGGTACATCTCCGGGTAGACAGCGTAGTAGGCGTACCCTTCCGGCACGCTGATCTGTACTCGAGCTGGTAGCGGCTGAGGCTCCAGGTAACCGAGGAGGTCTGCAGCTCGTCCCACCCAGTGCACAGCCTCGAGCTCACGCTCCCGCCACGAGTGCCACACGGCCCGGCCCAGTGCGCAGCTCGCCTCGCGAAACGTCTGGGCTATCGGATGTACGCCATCGGCCTCGACGTAAAGAACGTCGTCCAGGCCAGCCTCGAGCGTACCGATTCCGATCAGTAGCTCGACTACTGCTTCATGATTGGGTGACCCGCTGCGGGCGAGCTGCAACGCATTCAGCCGGAGCGCTGAAAGCATCTCTTTCGAGGTGACCCAGACCCGCTGATCACGGTAGACGATCATCGGGGATAATTCTCGGCTCAGCGCCAGGAGCGTCCGGTCGCCGATCTGAGCTCGGGCGTGAAATCGTATGGCCGGGGCGTCTCCCGCGAGGCGGGCTCGCAAAGATAGATCTCATGTCCGAGATGAGCGCGCACTGCCATGCCGCTCGAGCGCAGCATCGCCTCGATGCCGGCGTGGTTAGGTACCCACCAGTTGGTTGGATCGTTGGCGAACCGGTGCTCGATGAAGGCCATGGCGGGCCAGCCAGGGTTCCGCAATGCGTCGCGTTCCCCGATGTCGTGATCCAGTGTATCAGTGTAGACCTCCATTCCCGGCATCCTCAGCGTTTGGAAAACCATCAATCGACCAGTGCGCCGAGTGACGATGTCGAGCCCAAGGAGTGGGTAGCGAAGGTGGTAGAACACGCCCATGAAGAGCACCAGGTCGAATCTCTCCTCTTGCTTCGCCAGATCGTATATCTGCATCTGCTGAAATTCGACTACATCGTGCAGTCCGAACTCCTTGGCTGCCCAGCGGGCTTGTGCCAGGTAGTGGGGATCTACGTCGATCCCGGTCACCTGCGCCCCGCGCCGGGCCAGCTCGAAGCTGTAGTAGCCCGCGTTGCAGCCGATGTCGAGCGCAGTCCAGCCATCGAGCCTCGGCGGAAGATGTGGTGCGAGTCTCTGCCATTTGTAGCGTGGAAAGTCGCCGAGTCTGTGGTCTGGCGCCGTCTGAGTGCCATCGGGCAGGTGCAGGTTGTGGAACCACGGTCCCAGCTCCGCGATCTCCTTCCTGTGGGGCGGCCGGCGGGTGTTGATCGTTTGTTCGAGAGAGCGAGTCATGAGGCGCTGCTCATTGCTTGACGGCCGATCAGCTGCCGTGCGTAACCCTCGAGCTCGGCGGCGCGGTGAGCCGCGGTATGCTCGGCGAGCACGCGGGTTCTCGCGCGTTCTCCAATAGCCTGTCTCTCCTCGGCGGAAAGATCCTGCAACCAACCCAGCACATCTTCGGCAGTCTGCGCGGTCAGGATCTCGGTTCCGGGTTCGAACAAGGTATCGAGGCCCTCCCAGCAATCGCTGATGATGGTGGTGCCGCACGCCGCTGCCTCGAAGAGCCGCACGCTGGGCGAGAACCCCGCGGCGATCATGTCGGCGCGCGTGAGGTTCAGCGTATAGCTTTGCGAGGAGTAGAACCCACGGTGTCGTGCCGGAGCCAGGTGCTCGATACGCTGCACGTTCGCCGGCCAATCAATGGTTGAGGGATATTTCGGGCCTGCAACAGCGAAGCGCCCGCCGGACCATTGTCGTGCGGGCTCGATCAAGAGCCTGGATAGCGATGGCTGCCGGTCGTCGCTGTACGTACCCATGTAGCCCAGATCCCACCGTATTGACGAGGACTCCGGATAATAGAGCGCTGGATCCACGGAGCAGTACAGCGGCCGTGCCAGCTGAGCGCCGTATTCGCGCTCCAGCCGATCGAGAGTGGGGCCTCCGGTGAAGGACAGGTACATGTGATAGAGCGGAATCAGGGCAGCGGACAAATACTCTTCATCACCACGAGCCAGCTTGGCCAGTGTCACCGGGGTATCGATATCGTAGAAGGCGGTGAGCCCTCGAGCCGTTTGGGTAACCCACTCCCCGACTTCGACGCCCTGCGGAACATAGGAACCCACGATGACGAGATCGGCGTCCTCGACCTCTGAGGCGAAGCGCCGCCTCAGCTCCGGAAGGTCCCGATAAAGAATCGTGCGTCCGTGAGGCGGACGCGGCATGTCGCGACTGTTCGCGTACCACTCCACATCCCGCTCGAGGAAGAGCATATCGTGCCCACGAGCAGCCAGCTCGCGAACGAGGCCGCGGTACGTGGTCGCGTGACCATTACCCCAGGAGGATGTGATCGACAGTCCCAGAATCACAATGCGCAGGGGTGGAGGGCTCACCGGTTCACGCCTCCCGAGGCGAGACGCGTTGCGCCGAGCAGCACCTCCAGCTGGGCTGCCCGGTGATCGTAGGTATGCGCCGACATGATCCGGCGCCTGGCCGCCAGGCCGATGCGAGCCGCATCCTCGGACTGGAGAGAACGCAGATGCTCAGCGACGTCCTCACCCGAGCGTGCCACCAGCACTTCGCTGCCCGGCTCCAGAAAGAGCTCGATCCCTTCCCACTCATCCGTGATGAGGCACGCCCCGGCGCCGGCAGCCTCAAAGACCCTGGTGGGCGGCGAGAAGCCGTAGCGGGCCATGCTCTCACGATTGACATTGAGCACTGCGGTAGGCGTGCAGTTGAAGGCATTGTGGTCACGGGTATAGACGTGACCTACATAGCGAACGTTTGCAGGCATGGGCTTGTCACCCCAACCGCTGCCACCGAGAAGGAAGGTTCGCTCCGGCAGCGCCTCTGCTGCGCGCAGGAAGAATTCCTCCACTCGTGTTTCACGGTCCGGCAGACGGTTACCCAGAAAGCCCAGGTCTCCGGCGAATCGTGAGTCGGGACGCACTACAAAATGCGTCGAGGGATCCAGCGCGTTGTACACTGGTATGCAGCGGCGTGCGCCGAAGCCTTCGTACGCCTGCACCACCGGCTCGCCGCCACCATAGGTGAGCACGAGGTCGTAG
>DATFFX010000263.1:0-2721 GCA_035249825.1 Gemmatimonadales bacterium
AGGTGGAGGGATCTCATGGGAGTGCTCTCGAGCTGTGGGTGTCTAATCCCGACAATCAATAGCTTCGGTTGGGGTGAAACAGTGTCCCGGCGCACAGCTAGCGACGAAACAGCCTTCCGAACACGCCGGTGCTGGTTGAAGACTCGAATGCATGTGCCAGCTCGGCCATTGATCCATATCGGTCTGAAGGGTTCACCGACAAGGCCTTTGAGATCACGGCCTCCAGCTTGGCCGGCAGTTCGGGTTGGACCGCTCGGAGCGGAAGCGGCGCACCGCGCAGCCGGGCGATCATCGTTTCCTGCGCGCTCTTGCCCGTAAATGGGAGCTGCCCCGTCAACAGCTCGAAGGCGAGAATGGCCAGAGCGTAGACATCGCTTCGTCCGTCCAGCGGCTTGCCCCGGATCTGTTCCGGGCTCATGAACTCGGGAGTGCCCAACACGATTCCGGTTGCGGTGAGCTTCACGACGTCCGGCCCCGCACGACGTTCCTTGGCCAGACCAAAGTCCATGACCACGGCCCGGAATCCAGTGGGTGCCGCAGGATCCGGTACCAGCATTACGTTCTCGGGCTTCAGGTCCCTGTGGATGATCTGAAGCTCATGAGCATGACCCAGGCCCTGGCAGACCTGAACCAGGAGTGGAATCGCTTCCGCCACTGGAAACGGCCCCCGCCGCGACTCGTGTTCGCTGAGAGGCTCGCCCTCGAGATATGGCATCACGAGATAAATCAGCCGCTCGGATGTTTCTCCGAGGCGCAGGATGGGGCATACATTCTGGTGATTGAGCCGGGTGGCAATCGTAGCCTCACGGCGCAGACGCTCGACTGATGCAGGGTCGCGCGACAGCCTGGGGATCAGGATCTTCACGGCTACCTGCTGGCTGGTACCGACCTCCTGCGCCTGATAGACGTAGGACATCCCGCCTTCGCCCAACTTGCGGTTTATCTGGTAGCGCTGGTCGAGGACCTGGCCAGTAAGGCTGCCAAGGGATGCGCTGAGCCGGTCAGGCTGCCCCGAAGTGGAGGAGGCCGGGTCCTCGGGTGCAGCTTCAGACCTCCCGCCTATCCGCCCTGCTGGCTCAGGCGCGGTTTCGACGAGCAAGGAGCCGTCTTTTACACAGAATCGGGCGGGGGCGTCATAGTTGGTCTGACATCGGGGGCAACGGCGGTTGCTCAATCTCGGAACCGGTTTCGGCCATCGCTCTTGGCCCGGTAGAGATGGGTATCGGCGAGACGAAGGAGCGACTCACCATCGCTCACCCGCTCGTCGGGATAGGAGGCTATCCCAATGCTGATGGTCACCCGGACCGGGCGCCCCTGTTCACCAAAGTCATGGGCGGAGACCCGCCGCAGGATTCGCTCCGCGAAGTTGCGCGATTCGGCATTGGTCGTTTCGGGCAGGAGCACGACGAATTCCTCACCGCCATAGCGGGCGACGATATCAACCGAGCGTTGCTCTCGCTTCAGGAGATTGGCCAACTGCTTCAGCACGCGGTCTCCTACGAGATGGCCATAGGTGTCGTTGATCTGCTTGAAATTATCGATATCGACCATCATGCAGGTGAGCATCGTCGCGTACCGGGCGGCCCGATCCATCTCCTGCTCCAGTTTCTCCATCAATGCCCGCCGGTTGAAGCAATTCGTCAACGGGTCGGTCTCGGCCAGGTGCCGCATCTGTTCCTGCCCCAGCACGGCGTTCTCGAGATCGTAGGCCCGCTCCAGCGCCGCCACTGCCGCGATGATCACTTCCTCGGCGAATTGAACGTCATGCTCGTTCAGCGGAGCATCTTCGGTGGTGGTTCGCAGGAAAAATACGCCCGCAGGTTGCTCGCGGAGACCGAATCGCAGGGCCACCGCCGATCGGGTTTGTACCGGCCGCCCCTCGGACTCCCACTCTTCCCGCACACCGCGATAGAGCGGGTCGGTCTGCACGTCTCTGACCAGGACCGTCTCACCGGTCGTCAGAGCCCGCCTGATCTCCGGGTAGCGCTTCAGGTCCACCGGGAGGTTGTGGAGCATTGGATTCTCGAAGGCAGCGACGACCGTGCCGGTTTCGTCTCCGGGATTCGCCATGATGATCGAGCAGCGTGAGATGCTGAGCCCCTGCGCCACTCGGCGTACCAGGATGCCGTAAATCTCCTCCGGCTTCAGCGACGCAGTCACCTCCTGCATGATGTCCATCATCTCGGAGCGGGAGCGCGCTTCGGCCCGCGCCTGATTGAGCTCCCGTCCCACCCTGAGGTGGGCCTTTACCCGGGCGAGAAGCTCCCGAACTCGAAATGGCTTGGGAATGAAGTCGGCAGCACCGAGGCCGAGCGACCGGACAGTGGCTTCTTCGGGAGGCATGGACGAAATCATGAGTACCGGCAGATCCTTGAACCGCGGATCTGCCTTGACCCGCTGAAGCAGCTGCAGTCCATCGACCTTGGGCATCATGATGTCGAGGAGGAGCAGGTCGAACTGTTCCGCCGTCAGGTGCTCGAAGAGATGCTCGCCGCCCGGCGCGGTGAAAACGTCATACCCATTCTCCTTGAGGATCCACGACAAGGTCCTGGAGAGGGCCTGGTCATCGTCTGCCACGAGAATCTTGGGAGGGACGGTCATTCAGCCTGAGCTTCTCAGAGGGTCACCAGGCGATGGAACAGCTCGGGATCGACATTCCCCCCACTCACCACCACGACGGTGGAACCGGTGGGCTGCACTCTTCCGGCCAGGAGAGCGGCG
>DATFFX010000264.1:0-8947 GCA_035249825.1 Gemmatimonadales bacterium
CGCCGTGCAACGGGAATGGTCTTCAGGTACTGCTCCAGCTCCGCCGAGGGGTGGGAGAGACTCTCCACCACGGTCAGCGGTTCGCCGGGCGTGGGTTCGCTGGAGTAGATCCGCTCGGCAGGCCCTCCCTTCTCTTCCTTCCAGGCCCCCTCGCCCTTGGCAGCCCAGTACAGCAAATCGAGAGCGGGCGCAAGAACGACGCCGAACACCGGCTCACCATCCTCGATCAGGGCCACGTTCACGGTAAACTCTGCGCGGCGTTTGATGAACTCCTTGGTGCCGTCGAGCGGATCCACCAGCCAGAAACGTCTCCAGCCGCGGCGGATCTCGAAGACCGCGGCCTCCGCCTCCTCCGACACCACAGGCGTATCGGGGTCGATACGGCGCAGCCCCTGCACCAGGATATCGTGCGCCACTTCGTCGGCCAGGGTGACCGGGCTTCGATCTTCCTTCTCCCGCAGGCCGGCCACATCGGTGCGGTCATAGTAGGTCATGGTGGCGTCACCGGCATGTCGTGCCAATGCCATGACGTCGGACCTGAGCGCTGTCATTACCATGGCCGGAAGATGATGCCTTTCTCCTGGATGTGCGCTTTGAGCCGGTCGATCGATTCGTGCACCGGCGCGCGTGGCAGATGGAGGTCGCAAGCGATATCCGTGGTGATCGTGTCGCCGGCCCAGACCGTCTCGATCAGCTCGGGTTGCACCGCGGTCTTGATGACCTCCAGGTCGTCCTGGGTAAGCTCCGCAGCCGCGACGATCAGGATGATGCCCGCGTCAAGCATGAGGTTCGCGACCTCGGCCAGCCGGCGCATGTGCTCGAGCCGGTTGGCCTGCTTCCGCTCGATATCAGCGTCAACGCCGTAGAGGACGTTCCCGATACCCAGGAAGTAGACCACCTTGCCGTCCTCGAACAGCTTGCCCTCGAGAGCCTTGGCAACGCCCTTTCGTTCGGTTTCGTTCGAGCCGGTTACCAGAATCAGGACCGCCTTCTGGTTGTACTTTTCTGCCCTGTGCTCGGGCTGGATGATGCTGGGCTCCCACTTGTAATTGCGGAGCAGCACCTGGTTGCGTACGGAGGCCTGGCGGTCGGCAAGTGCCTCCCGCACGATCCCCCCACCCCTGATCTCGAAGTCGTCGACGATCACGAACCGGCTGGTCGCCGCTACATCCTGCGCCAGGTCGCACGCGATGGCGCGATCGAGCTTGAGGACACACTCGGCCACATCATGCCGCTTGATGACGCTGCGCTGGTCGGTGGGATCCAACGTCGAAGCGTCCATGACACGCAGGACTTCCTCCACCCGTGCGGTCACGCGAGCGGTCCCCAGCTTCAGCAGGTACTCCTTCCGCTTGACCATCGGCTCCTTACCCAGCCAGAAGAGGCTCACCCGCAGCCGAGTGGTAACCTGGGGGCGGGGCTCGGATTCCAGGGTCGCCATCTCACCACGGGGGATGTAGATCTGCTCTTGCAGCGTGAAGCCAACCGCCCAGCCGGCTTCGGCCCGGTCCTGCACCGGCCGGTTGAACGCCTCGATACTCTTCACCGTGCTCTTCTTGCCGGACGGGTAGAAGATGACCGAGTCACCCACGCGGACCGCACCGGAGTCGATCGTTCCGGCGACGATGCGCCGGTCGTCTCCCTGCTTGGTAAACTTGTAGACGTCCTGCACCGACATGCGGAAGGCGCGCTCGGTCGGAGGCGGCTCGCTCCGGAATTCGTCCAGCGCCCCGAGGACCGTCGGACCTTCGTACCAGTCGAGGCTGGGCGAGCGCCCGGCGATGTTGTCGCCACCGCGGGCCGACACCGGAATGAAGCAGGCCGGCTTGATGCCTACCTGGTCCAGGAATGCCCCGTATTCCCGAACGATACGGTCGTACACGCCGCGGTCCCACCCCACCAGATCCATCTTGTTGATCACGACAGCCAGCTGACGAATGCCAAGCAGAGACACCATGTACCCATGCCGCCGGGAATTCTCCTGAACCCCTTCCTGGGCATCGATGACGAGTAAGGCGGCCTCGGCGCGGGCAGCACCGGTAATCATGTTCTTCAGGAACTCGATATGACCCGGAGCGTCGAGGATCAGGTAGTGCCGGAGACTGCTCTTGAAGAACACCCGTGCGGCATCGATCGTGATTCCCTGCGCCTGCTCGTCTTTCAGCGCATCGAGCAGAAACGCGTACTCGAAGGGCTTGGAATTGAGCTCGCACTGTGCCCGGACCTGCTCGAGCTTTCCCTCCGGAAGCGATCCAGTATCAGCCAGCAGCCGGCCGATGACGGTGCTCTTCCCGTGATCGACGTGGCCGACGATCACGATGCTCATGCGCTGCTCCGCCTCGGGCGTGGCGATGGGCACTCGCGATGGCGCGAGCTGAGATGAGATACCAGTCAGACTTGCCTCCGTGGGAATAATCGAAACCGTGGGCCGCGTACGGCTCAGGACGGCGGTATCACTGCTCCTCGACCGCGTAGTCGTACGGGTAGTAGTAGTCGCCATACTGCGAGACCTCGCCACCCGGATCATTCAGCACCGTGCCTACTACCCTGGCTTTGACGTTCACGAGTTGCTGGTGGGCGCGCTTCGCCGCCACCCGGTCCGTCTGCCCGGCGCGCACCACCAGGAGCACTCCATCAGCCAGGGAGGAGAGAATGCCTGCGTCTGCCGTTGCCAGAACGGGGGGCGTGTCCAGAATCACGAGATCGAAGTTCTTGGCGAGCTCTTGCAGCAGGACCCGCATCCGAACGCCGCTCAGGAGGTTGGAGGCATTAGTCGGCAAGGCGCCGCAAGGAAGCAGCGATAATCCTCGGATCTTGGTCGGGCGGATCACATCAGTAACGGCGCGCCCCGATTCGGTACGTCCCTGCCCAGGATCGAAAGTCAGCGACTCGACACCATTACTGGCCGCGATGGCGGGGGTCAGCAACTCCATGAGCCCCGGAGCCCGTGGCACCTGAAACAGCCCGTGCAGTTTGGGCCGGCGAACGTCGCAGTCGATGAGAAGGACCCGCAGCCCATCGTACGCGAAGGTGACGGCCAGATTTGCGGCCGTGAGGGTCTTTCCCTCACCTGGCGCCGCGCTGGTCACCACGAGAGTCTTCATCTGGTCGCCCTGCTCACACCAGATCAGACTCGTGCGCAGCATTCTGAACGCCTCGAGCCCGACCGAGAAGGGCTGGGAAACCGCCCCCAACGATCGCTCGGAGCCGGCGTCGCCCTTCTTACCGGAGCCGAGCAGTCCACCGAGCCGCCGCGCCGGCTGCGCCGATGCGGTCAGGCGGGGGATTACTGCCAGACCAGGAACGTTCAAGGCGAGGTCGAGGTCTTCAGGGCGCCGGATCGAGGTGTTCATCGCCTCGAGGAGGAACGCACCACCCATTCCCAGGAGGAAACCAAGGAGCACGCCGAGGATCAGTTTGACCGAGGCGGAGCCCAGCGCGGGTGCGTAGGGCGTGTCAGCCAGACTGACGATCTCTACGTCCCCCGCCTCGACCTCCTCCGCCATTCGCGCCTTCTGATACTCCTGGCGCACCTGGTCGCTGGTGGACGTGAGTGTCTGTACTCTGCTCGTCAGGCGTGCTTCCTCTTCCGCCATCGCGGGAAGGACCTGCAGCGACTGACCGCTGCGAGCCCGGAGGTCGCGCAGCGAAGCGATCCGTGCGTCGAGCGTCGAGATGTGACTGGCCACCGCTTGACGGAGCTGGGCCTTGACCGAGGTCATGAGGCTTTTCAGCTGCACCAGATCGGGATTGGTCGGAGCCGCGCGCCAGGGACCCGTGGTCATGGAATCGAGGCGGTACTGATAGTTGTCGAGCTGGCGATAGTAGTTTCCGACAGTGGGATTGTCGGCCAGCGCAGGGGACGAGGCGAGCGCGCGGAGCGCTTCCGATTCGCCGCTACCACCCTTCTTGATCTGGGCCAGCAACGCCGCAAAGGTGCTGCGATCGGCCTCCAGCTCGCTCCGCCGCGCATCGAGCGCCAGCATGGAGGTCTGCTGGGCGTCGAGGGCGTTCTGGGAGCTGGCCAGCTGCTGCCGGCTCCGAAACGCGGCGAGATCGGCCTGCACTCGCGCGAGCAGGCTATCGGTCTGTTTCTGCTGGCCCTCCAGGAACTCCCGCCGACGCTGTGACTTCTGCTTGGCGCTCAGCACGTTGAGCCGCTGGAACGCCGTGACAGTGGAGTTCACGATGCGCTGCGCGGCGCGCGGGTTTGATGACCACGAGCGCACATCGATGATGTCGGTTCCCGGACGGTTGGTTACCGTCACCCCTGCGGCGAGGCGGTCGACCGCCATTTCCCTGGGTATGGTCGTCAGGACGGCGCTGGACACCTCCGGTTTCGCCACCACTGCGAATTTGACTGTGCCAAGGTCCAGCATCTGCTTATAGGACGCCCGGGCCTCGCGGCCGGCCAGTTGGGCCTTCACCCCATTCCGGTAGAAGGTCAGCAGAATTGAATCGCGGCTGGCTTCCGGTGCCACGTAGATGCTATCGAGACTGTAGGTCTCGAATTCTGGCGTGCTCGAGACCAGGCGGAGTCCGAGAGAATCGACCACAGCCCCCATCACGCTCCGACTCCGAACCAGTTCCGTCATCGACAGGAGAGGATCCGTGGTCCGCGAGATATCGGGTGTAGGTCCTTCAATCTGACCTGTCAGTGCGCGCCGCTCGCCGGCCAGCCGAAGAGTGGCGAGTGCCTCGTAGCTGGCGGGCGAACTGTAGACCATGAACCCAGCCACGGCGGCACCGAGTGCCGTCAATGCCAGAACGATTCGGTGATGGCGGCGAAGTACCCCAAGTATCTGGCGCAGTGACACGGAGCCACTACCTGCCTGGCTTTCGAACTCCTGATCCAGGGAACCGGGACCGGATGGAAGCTGGCGTTGTCCGCGATAGTAATCTGACATGTGAATCTCTACCTCTGAGTCCGCTCGATGAGGAGATAGATCGAAGCGACTGATCCTACGACACTCAGCCCCGGCAGGAACACTTCTCGAAAGAAGGATCTGCGACGCTCGACGATGATCTGGTCGCCCGAGTGAACCCGGGTGCCGGAGCTGGTCTCTGGATCGAGCAGATTGACGTAGATCTCTCGCTGGCTGCCGCCCGGCCCCCGCCTCAACACCCGGACCCGATCCTGCTTGGCATACTGGTTCGGGCCACCAGCCTGGGCCACGGCCTCCGAGACGAGGGTCTCCGGACGCACGGCAAAAACCTGTGGCCGGCCTACCTCACCGGAAACCGCTACGCGCACCAGGGGCTCCACCACGAACTGCGGGTCCTGTTCGAACCGTGCCAGGAACGTGCGCAGGTTCGACTCAGCCGTCGTGAATGGCACTCCGCCCACTCTCACTGTTCGATACAGCGGGTGACTGATCATTCCATCGGGACTTACAATGAAGTCGCCGCTGAACTCCGGCTTACGCCACACGGTGATGCGCACGGAGTCACCCGGGCTCAAGGTCACGGGTTCCGCGCGTGGTGCCGGGGTCTGGGCAGCGATCATTCCCGGCACAGTCACCGCGATAATGGGCAGTAACCAGAGCATCAGGTGTCGCATAGGCCTCGTACGTTCAGGGTAGGGCCGAGTCGGCCAAGTCAGGTGCAGCGCCCGAGAATTCGTTGCGCAGGCGCAGGAAGCATGCCCCACGTGGGGATTAGTTGCAGCACACCTATGCAACCACCGCCGGTTCAGCTAAGGCAATGTATCAGAATTGCTTCCAGAATGAAGGACCGATTGCGGGGGCTGCTTCGACCGCCGCCGGGGAGGGTCGTGCATCACAGCGGGTCAGCGTCGTTGCGCCTGGCCTACAGCGGTGGTACCGGAAGTGTGGCACCCGGGACCACCGGATGCGAAAAAAACACCGGCCGCAAAGGATGAACCTCTGCGGCCGGTGTTCAGCAATCGGAAAGTGGGACTACGAACGTCTACACGATTTCGCAGGCATACCTGCTAACATGGCGGCCACGTCCTTGAACGCCTGCTGGTAGGCAGGGTCGGCCATCATCGCAGAGTCATAGCGCCACATGACCAGCGCACACCCGTTCGGGCCCAAGATGCGGGCAAAGTCCCGGATCTGCTGGGGAGTCATCCGGCAATGTGGATCGTACGTGCCTCGCCCACCGGTCGTTACGGGATCACAGTACCAGTTTCCGTCCCGAACCGCCTGGAAGCCACCGCTGAGGGTATTGAGGCTGAATGCGATGGAGTGGCCATCACGTCGCGCCAATGCGAGGCCGGCATCGCGCCATGCGGTGATCTCGCCTTTGCGAGTGTGATACTGGTCGATGATGAGATCGCACACCCGGTACGACTTGTCGGGTTCGAATGCATTGTGGGTGTGCGCCGGTCCTGCCGGCAGCCCCGGGAACATGGTCTTGACATAGCCACAGAGCCCATCGACGCGCACCTTGGTCATGGTCCCTGAGGGTCCCCAGGTATTACCGTCTCCGCCACCGTTGACGTTCGGCTCGTCCATAACGTTGTTCGCCACAATGGTCCCATCAGCTACACCCCGGGCGACTGCATCCTTGATGGCCGCCGTGTTGTAGCTATCCATCTTGGCTTTCCACTTCGCATAATCGAACTGCATGACGCCGTTGATGACGCTCATGTAGTTCTCATGGCCGCCGCCTGTCATGGCGAGGATCAGCCTGACGCCTTTGCTGCGAGCCTCATTGATCGTGGCAACTATAGTGCTGGCTGTCACGGCACCAATAGTTCCGGTGAAATTGTCGGTGTAGGGCTTGAGTGACGTGCCACTCCAGGCCGCATACGGGCCGAACGGGATACCGGTAGCCGGACCGCTTCCCAGAGGCTGGGTAATGGTCACGGCGGAGGTGTCGGCCACGGCACCCGAGGTGGCGATCACGCGGTAATTTCCCGCCGTGCTCCCGGCCGTGTAGAGCCCATTCGCGTTGATGGTACCGCCGGTCGCGGCGAATACGACATTCACTGCAACGCTGTCACCCGTGGTTGTGCGCCCGAAGGTGGTGAACTGCCGCGTCGTGGCAGGGGCGAGCGTCGAGGTACCAGGCTTGAGTACTACCTGTGCCAGGGTCGGCGCCGGCTCAGGAGCGGGCTCCGGCGTCGGCTCAGGAGCGGGCTCCGGCGTCGGCTCTGGAGCGGGCTCAGGTGAACCAGCCGGCGGCGGGGACGGCGGGGCCGTGATGGTGATGAGCGCCGTATCCGAGAGCGACAGGGTAGGATTGGTTGCAATAACGCGATACGTACCAGCAGTATCGCCGGCCACGTAATTGCCACCCGCGTCTACGCTACCGCCGGTGGCGCTCCAGTTGGCCCCGATCGGCACGGGACGGCCATTCTTGAGGTAGCCGGTAGCCAGAAAGGTTTGGTTGAGGCCTGGTGCAAGCGTCGTGGTGCCGGGGGACACCTCGATCGCGCTCAGCTTGACTTGCCTGCGGACAACTTCGACCGAGGCGGTGTCGATGCGCTCCTCTTCTCGCGGTGCTCGGGTCACGGCGAACACCATGAAGGTACCGGTCGCCGCAGCCGAGAACCGGCCATCCGGCAGGATGGTACCACCCGTGGCACTCCACTCGACCACCGGCGCGACGGAATCACCGGCGCTGTTCTTGCCTAAGGCCTCGAAACGGATCAGCTGGTTGGTTTCGACGGTAACTTTGCTGGGGACGACCCCGACCGTCGTTGGTATTGTCTGCCGAAACCTGGGATCGACGTGCGATCCCGAGTTCCAGGGTTGAACTGGAGAACTGTCAGGGGCCGTTGCATCACCGCCACTACACGCAGCAAACAGAAGAATGGCCGGCAGCATACCTAATGGTCGCGAGACAGCCAGTCTCCGCGCAAGCTTGAACGTGTACGTCATCGGTTTACCCTTTCATGGCTCTCCTTGCATGAGTCCCAACCGTTCCCGTCGATCCACCGCCACCCTTGGGCTGAAGTCAGTATAGATAGCGCTTGCTACTTAGCTCAACTGGAAAGAATCGTACACCGACCAAATTATCAGCCTTTGGACTTTTTTGGATCTCTATACCTCACAGCATGTTGGAAGGCACGACGATAGTAGATTGTAACGAAATCTTGTAATATTTTAATACAGCATGGCGCCAGTGTGTGCACCGCTATTGCTCGTCTTTTAGTCGGTTGCGGTGCCCTCCACTAGACCCTGTTCGCGACCGCAGTAACTTCCCGCACCGGTGGCCGGTTCGAGCGGCTGAAATGTTGCGAGAAAAATTGCAATGACTTAGCGGCTCCCGGCCTCGTATAGCAGACCCGCAAACGGTTTCCAGACAACGACCTGTTCCTTTTTGGCAGGGGTGACATACCAGGCTTGAGAATCGCCTTCGTGGTGACCCGTTCCGAGCCGATAGGCGGCGCGCAGGTGCACGTCCGTGATCTTGCCTCAGCGCTCCTCGCCCGGGGTCATGAACCGGTCGTGTTGACAGGGGGAGGCGGCCCCTTCGTAGAATCCTTACGCCAAAATGGGGTTAAGACGTTTACTCTCGGGAGCCTGGTATCGCCCATCAGGCCTCTGCGAGATCTGCGCGCGCTGGCGGAGATCCGCTCCCTGCTGATGACACTCGCGCCCGATTTGTTGTCGACCCACTCCTCCAAGGCTGGAATACTCGGTCGGCTGGCGGGACGAGCATTGGGAATCCCGGTGATCTTCACGGCCCATGGCTGGGCCTTTACGCCGGGGGTGCCCCGGCTGCATGCCAGGATCTATACCTGGATCGAACGGCTGGCCGCTCCACTCGCATCAAAAATCATCACCGTCTCGGAGTTCGACCGTCGGCTGGCGTTGGCCCGAGGCATCGCTTCCGGCGACAAGGTTGTGACCATACACAACGGCATGCCCGACGTCGGACCGGAGCTACTTGCTGATCCCACCCGCTGTCCCGTGCGCCTTGCCATGGTGGCGCGCTTCGAGCGCCAGAAGGACCATGCAACCTTGCTTCAAGC
>DATFFX010000265.1:0-6284 GCA_035249825.1 Gemmatimonadales bacterium
CTCCGTCAATCAGCAGGCTGGCTCATTTAAATTCCCGCCCATGCCCATTACCGCACCCGCCAGGCTTCCGAAGGTTCAGCCGATCGTGCCGGCGATCCTGCGGACACCCTTTAACGATCCGGCCTGGCTGTTCGAGCCCAAGTACGATGGCTTCCGTGGCGTGCTGTACCTTACCCGTAGAGGCTGCACGTTCTACTCGAAGCGAGGAAACACCATGGCCCGCTTCAGTGAGTTGGCCGAACAGGTGCGGGCGGAGCTTCCGTGCCGAGACGTGATCTTGGATGGCGAGATCGTGGCGCTGGATGATGAAGGGCGAATCGGCTTCTGGGATCTGATGCGACGACGTGGAACGCTGGCTTATGTGGCGTTCGACGTGGTCTGGCTGAATGGGCGCGACTTACAACCCACGAGCACCGCTGCTACTGCACTAAGGGTCACCCGGAGAAGCACGCCTGCTACTGCGGTGTGCTGTGGGACGATGATGGCCGAATCAGCATCTAGAAAATGCCTCGACGGCGACGGTAGGGGGCGAGCGACTCCGCCGCCAGGGGAACCTACCTCAATCTGTTACGATTTCTGATACAGTCGTCTGACCTTATGCCGCCACACCGAAAACCCCGCCAGCCATAACGGTTGACGGGGTTCAGTTTTATACCATCGGGGCGCCGGGATTTGAACCCGGGACCTCCTGCTCCCGAAGCAGGCGCGCTAACCGGGCTGCGCTACGCCCCGTCTTCCAAAAAGGGTGAACAGGTAAACGATAAACGGTGAACGGGGCGTTTCAGTGCCGGCCCGTTCACCGTTCACTATTCACCGTTCACGCCGTTGTCACCATGCGCCCTGAGGGACTCGAACCCCCAGCCTTTTGATCCGTAGTCAAATGCTCTATCCAATTGAGCTAAGGGCGCCGATGGGCGGTACAAGACTCGAACTTGTGACCTCCACGATGTCAACGTGGCGCTCTAACCAACTGAGCTAACCGCCCGTCTTCGGGATGACGGAAAGACGGGAAGGTCGGGAAGGACGGGAAAGAGAAGGCGGGAAGGTCTGCTCGAGCCGGCGGGACTCCGTGCCCTGAGCGATCTGTCCCGCCTATCCTCCTGCCTGCCTCACCTTCCCGTCTTTCCTATCCTTCCCGTCTTTCCCGTCCTTCCAAGTAGCGGGGGTGGGATTTGAACCCACGACCTCCGGGTTATGAGCCCGGCGAGCTACCAGACTGCTCCACCCCGCGACGTATGCTTCAGACTCTCTGTGCCCGCGCCGATACTCTGTCTAACCCCGCGAGCGTCCACTAGTTGAGGTTTTGGCCAGGACCATTCCTTCGGCCTTCCGCCTCCGAGAGCGGGAAACGGGACTCGAACCCGCGACCCCAACCTTGGCAAGGTTGTGCTCTACCAACTGAGCTATTCCCGCGAAGCGGATGATTTTAGCGTGGCAACCGTTCCGGCGCAACGACCCGGCTTCAAGGGCGTCGACTCGTCGAAGAGGGGCCATGGAGGCGAGGGGGATCGAACCCCTGACCTCGTGAATGCCATTCACGCGCTCTCCCAACTGAGCTACGCCCCCGCCAGGTTTTCCCGTCTTCGAACGGCGCTGCCGCAGCACGGTAACGTAGCCCGCGAGACAGTCAGAGTCAACGAGGAAGATGTGGCGAAGCGAGGGGTTAACCTGTTCGTTCCCAGCAGCATTCGCCGTTCATGAGCAAGCAGCCGAGACCCCGCCGCCCGGGCCGGAAACGGGCCAAGAGCATCGGTGTGTTCGAGTCCGAGCGGGATATTCTGGACCAGTACCTCTACGAGGTCGCGAAGACTCCGCTCCTGACCGTCCAGCAAGAAATTGCGATTGCCCGCCGCATCGCCGCAGGCGATCCCGATGCCATGCACGAGATGATCCGGGCAAATCTGTGCTTCGTCATCTCCGTGGCCAAGAAATATCAGAACCGCGGCATGGCGCTCACCGACCTCATCGGCGAGGGCAACATCGGCCTGCTCACCGCCGCCCGAAAGTTCGATCCCGATCAGGGCGTGAAATTCATCTCGTATGCCGTCTGGTGGATTCGCCAGGCGATCCTCGCCGCCTTAGCCCGGCAGGGCCGCACCGTACGGGTTCCCCTCAACCGCACCGCTGACCTCTCCCGGATCGTCCGAAGTGCCGAGACGTTGCGCAAGGAGCTGGAGCGCCAGCCCAGCCCCGAGGAGATCGCCCACGCCACCGGGCTCACCCTCGATGTGGTCCAGTCGCTGGCCACGCTGAACACAGCCGACGTCCGGCTGGACGCCCCGGTGGAAGGCGAGGGAGAGCGCTCCCTGAGCGACCGTTTTGTGGCCGACGAACAGAGTGATCCGGACACGCAGGTCATGGATCAGTTGCTGATCGAGGAGATCGACCGTGCTCTGAGCGTGCTGCCTCCCCGTGACGCCAAGGTCCTCCGGCTCTACTTCGGCCTGAACGACGGGCGTGAGCACACACTCGAAGAGATAGGCGGGCTGTTGGGCGTGACCCGGGAGCGGGTACGGCAGCTTCGGGACCGCGCCTTGAAGCGTCTGCGTGATGGCGAGATGGGCCGAGCCCTGGCGAGCTTCGCCGCATGAGGGGAGGCTGGCGACGAGGAGAACGGCTGCGCCCCCGGTCAGGTCCCCAGCCACTACCGTAACTCTGTGTTCCTCCATAACTTCCGGACCGTGCCTCCGCTCGCAGTATCCGCTGTTACCCGGAACGGTTTCATCGCGCACGTGGGCCGACGCAGCCTGGAAGCTGGACGAGCTCTGGGCGATGTCGGTACCTGGCTCCCGCTGCTGGCGATCCAGATGCGGCGCCTCGGCGTGGATTCGGTCCCGATCGCGCTCTTCATTGCCGTGTTCACCGGTATCGTTCTGTCTCTTCTCTCGTCGTACATCTTCACCGGTGCCGTTCCGCTCTACTTCGTGGGCGCTCTCGTCGGCAAGACGATCATGATGGAGTTGGGACCAGTATTGACCGGGATGGCGCTGGCTGGACGGGTGGGCGCCAGCATCGCCGCTGAGCTCGGGACGATGAAGGTGAGCGAGCAGATCGACGCGCTGGAGACGCTGGCCTACGACCGCTACTCGTATCTGGTCGTTCCCCGGGTGCTCGCCGCGACGCTGATGTTTCCAGTCGTCACAGCCTTCGCGGTCGCGGTCGGGGTGGGTTCCGGCTGGATCACGGCCATCAATCTCCTCGATCTGTCTACTCCCGAGTTTCTCAAGGGGCTGAAGCAGTTCTACAAGTTCAAGGATCTGTGGTTTGGTCTGGTGAAGAGCGCGAGCTTCGGCTTCGCGGTGGCCCTGCTGGGCTGCTTGCGGGGACTTGCGACCGAGGGAGGTGCGCAGGGGGTCGGCCTTTCCACCACCAGTGCCGTCGTGCTTGGCTGTGAGGCGATTCTGGTGTTGGACGCGTTCTGGGCCATGGTGCTTCTATGAGGCGGGAAGCGGGGAAGTGACATGATCGTCCTCGACAGCCTGACCAAGTCCTTTGGCGTCTCGCCAATCCTGAAGGGTCTCTCACTGGACATACCCGACCACCAGAACACGGTGATCATCGGTCCATCCGGCTCCGGCAAGAGCGTTACCCTCAAGCTCATCGTGCGGCTGCTGGAGCCGGATACCGGACGCGTCACTGTGGACGGCGCCGATGTGGGCGAGATGGATCGCGACGAGCTGACGGCGCTCCGAGGACGAGTTGGGTACGTCTTCCAGTTCGCGGCTCTCTTCGACTCGATGTCGGTAGCTGAGAACATCAGGATGGGCCTGGTACGGCGGGGATATGACGAGGGAACGATCAAGGAGCGGATCGATGAAAGTCTCGAGGTCGTAGAGCTGCGCGGCAGCGAGGCCAAGCTGCCTGCCGAGCTGTCTGGAGGAATGCGCAAGCGCGTCGGCATCGCCCGCGCGATCGCTCTGAAGCCGCGCTACATTCTTTATGATGAGCCGACCACGGGCCTGGACCCGGTCACGGCGGCGGTCATGGATCAGCTCATCATCCGAACGCGCGATCTGGGCGTCACTGGGGTGGTAGTTACTCACGACATGCGGAGCGCCTTCAGCGTGGCGGACCGTCTTGCCATGCTCCATGACGGCACGATACGGCAGGTCGGATCGGTCCGCGAGATGCAGGCATCCCACGACCCCGTGGTACGGCAGTTCATCGAAGGCCGGCCAGAACGCGTTGCGCTCGAGCCGCCGGTACGGAGGTCAGCAGGGTGAAACGCAGCAATGAATTCGCCGTTGGTCTGGCGGTACTGGCCGCGCTCGCGCTCGTGATCGGTGGCGCGCTCTGGCTCAGCGAGACCGACGTAAACCAGAAGCAGGCCACCTACAGCGCCCGGTTCCGCACCGTGGGCGGGCTGGGTGTGGGTGCTCCGGTCACCTTGAGGGGTGTGAAGGTGGGACGGGTGGAGGCCATCCGGCTCACCGAGAACGAGTGGGTCGAGACCGATTTCAGCATCGACCGCTCGGTCGAGCTCCCTCGCAAACCCGCAGCCGTTTCCGCGTCGGCCAGTCTGTTCGGAGAGTGGAGCGCCAACATCATTCCCTTCGAGCCGCTTCCGGTGGATCCGATCATCCGAAACGCGCTCGTCGAGTCGGATCAGGCTGGAGGCGACGCGTGGCCGGGTGCTACTCTCCCCGATATCGGGCAGCTTACCGCCCAGGCCAGCCGGATCGCCGGGGACGTAGGAGACATCACTCAGCGGATCGGCCAGGCCTTCGATAGTACGGCACTCAAGAACATGCAGCAGAGCGTCAGGGATCTGGCAGCCATCTCCGGCCGTCTGGTGACGTTCGCGAATGCCCAAACCGACCGGATCGACCGGGTGAGCCAGAACGTGGCCACCACGTCGGATGCCTTTGCGGGTGTTGCCCAGACTTTCCAGGGAGCGGTCGCGAGGCTGGACACAGCCACCAGCGACAACCAGCTCCAGGATATCCTGAACGATTCGCGGAGCTCCACCGCCGACCTGCGGCAAGCTGCCGCCGATCTGCGCTCTGTTATCGCGGCCGTGCGCGCCAACGAGGCGGGCCTGGTGCGGGTATTCCAGGCGGCAGACTCCCTGATGACGAAGATTCAGGCCGGCAACGGCACTCTGGGCATGCTCGCGGCTGATTCAACCCTGTACCGGGAGACCACCAGGACCGTCATCCAGTTCCGTGAGCTCCTGACCGACATCCAGGCCCATCCCAAGAAGTATCTCAAGATCTCTGTTTTCTAACATGAACAAGCGTCGAGCGGAGCTGGAGGTCAGCGCGGGAGGCATCGTGTTCCGTCGCCCGCCTGGAGAACCCGCGAGATACCTGCTGATCCGGGATTCCTACAAGAACTGGGGGTTCCCGAAAGGGCATCTCGAAGGTGAAGAGTCCCCGGCGGAGGCTGCACTGCGAGAGACCGCGGAGGAGACGGGGCTCGAGCACCTGGTCCTCCAGGGACCTATACGGGTCATCGACTGGCACTTCCGCTTCCGTGGACGTCACATCCACAAGTACTGCCACTTCTTCCTGTTTGAGAGTCCTGGCGGAGAGGCCTGCCCACAGGTGGACGAAGGCATTACGGCCTGCCAGTGGCAGCCACTGGGCGAGGCACTCGAGCTGTTGAGTTACGACAATGCCCGTGGTGTTCTCAAGCGTGCCGGTGAGATGGTGCGCACGCTCGTGGCGGTAGGCGCCGGACGGGCGGCAGGTGTGAAAGTCGGCAGGGCGCCAGGATTCAATGAGGAGACCCCGACTGGAACGATTCCTGAGACTGCGGAAGCGGTAGAGGAAGGGGAGACTACCGCCCTACCGCCTTACCGCCCTACCTCCTGATCATCCATGCCCGCTATTGCCGCGCTGTTCGTGAGCCGTGGCGCCTTGCTTGCGTTGCGCCGCACGATTCCGAGAGGTGGGCCAAGTGTTGTATCGTGTCGAAATCCTGCGGCCCTGCAGCGGTTGCTCCAGACCAGGCTGGTCGATGCCGTGGTGATGGCGCCGCAGCGATCCATTCTCCCCGACCTGGCCGGGCTTCGCTCAGATCTGCCCTCAGTCCCCATCGTGGCTTATGCTCCGTTCCGTCCCGATGACGGCGAGCTGCTCCTGGCGTGCCGGCGCTACGCGATCGCGGGGCTGGCCGTGGAAGGTGTCGACGACCCGATAGTGGGTGAACTGGTGCTCCGCACCTCGGTTACCGCGGAGCGCCGCAGAGCGCTCAGGGACGCGCCTCGCATGCTGCGTCTCACGGAGCCGCTGCAGCAGTCGGCCTGGAATGTGTTGATCGGGGAGGTCGAGAGGCCGATG
>DATFFX010000266.1:0-6394 GCA_035249825.1 Gemmatimonadales bacterium
AGCAACACAAAGCCAGGGAAGGCGAGCGGCGAGAAGTGGGACCAGAGATAGCCCCAGAACGGAAGTCCCAGCCCCAGCGTAGCCCCGGCCATGAGCCGGCCGGCATCACGGCGACGATCGCTGGCCCCATAGGTGTCGAGCACGATGAGGCCGAGTAGGACCGCCGGAATGAGTTGCACCAGCGGCAGCGCTCCCTGCGGCACGAGACTGTTCATGAGGCCGGCCGCAGCGGAGCCTAGCCAAACCTCATCCCGAACGCCTCGAAGGATGAGCCGCAGCAAGAGCAGCGCGCCGGCATCGCCGGCCATGAGGACCGAGATGCGTACAGCGGAGCGCACCAGATGCCGCCTCATGATCTGTGGCGCGCGGCGGCTGAGCGCGAGGCGTTCGAGCGGGGTCCATAGTGTTCGTGCTGGAGCTATTGTCGAAGCAGGGACGGAACCTTGTTCCGCGACGTGCGGAGCCACCTCGAGCCGGGGACGAATAGAGGGTTGGCTTACCGGCGACATAAGTTCCACTGGCAGCACTTCCGGAGCTGGGGGGACAGCCGGGTTCAACCGCCTTCGAGTCCGGCGCAAGATCTTCGGAGCTAGCTGACTCGGGCCTCGCGGATGCAAGAGACAAGCCACCGAGTGCGACGTTTTGCATCATCGGTCCGACGTAGCAGCGAACATAGCCAAGCCCAATCCCTACGCAAGCCTAGGCCAGCCTGACACCATGTGAATGCCTTCACAAAGGTCGGGCTGGCCCAGGGCCGCTTGCCGGGGGCAGGACGTTACAATCGGGTCAGATTGACACGTGAAGCCAGACGCTGCGCGTCACACCGCGCCGGCGCGCATCAAGTCGTGCAGGTGTACGATACCTACTACCCGATGCTGACCATTCAGAACCGGAAGCGCCATGACGCCATGCCTTTCCATGAGTCCCACCGCAGCGGCGGCGAGCTGATCAGGCTGAGTCGTGTGTGGGGTTACGGTCATGATCTCCTTGATCTGAGTGCCTAAAAAGTCTTCCTGGCGTTCCATCAGCCGGGTAAGATCGCCGGAAGTGACCACACCGAGCAGCGCCCGACGGTCGTCGGTCACCACCACAGTTCCCCGCTTTTCGGCGAGGAGCACGACACATTCCCGCATAGTGGCTGTGGGAGGCAGCACCGGAATTCCTTCCCTGATCATCACTTCACCTACGCTGAGCAGCCGCCGACCGAGAGTGCCGGCTGGGTGTAGTCGGGCGAAGTCCTGTTGCTGGAAACCGCGCTGCAGGAGAAGCGTGATGGCCAAGGCATCGCCCAAGGCGAGAGCCGCAGTTGTAGAGCATGTGGGGGCGAGGTCATGCGGACAAGCTTCTTCATCCACGGTGCAGTCGAGCACGATCCCGGCCTGGCGTGCGAGAGTGGATGCGGTATTGCCCGTCAGAGCTACAATGGTCACGCCGAATCGACCGAGACACTCCAGTAACCCGCGGAGCTCCTCGGACTCTCCACTTTTTGAGAGCAGGAGCGCAACATCTTCCGGACCGACGATGCCAAGATCCCCATGCAAGGCATCCACCGGATGCAGAAAGATTGCCGGGGTTCCTGTGGACGTGAACGTGGCGGCAATTTTGCGCCCGATGATGCCCGATTTCCCCACACCCGAGACAATAACCCGACCAGACGCCCGCAGGATCGCCTCGGCGGCTTGGAGAAACGGCTCACCTAAACGGCTTTCAAGAGCCGCGACGGCCGCGGCCTCCATCTGGATAACGCGGCGGGCAGACTCCAGCATTTTTTCAGAGGACGGCTTTTGCTGCAGGGGCTACTCCCGGTTGGGGACGAGCCGTCGAAGCACGCTGCGCATACCACCCAGCAAGCCGCGGCGCCGGCTGCCGCCGCCAATCACCTTGTAGGGCGCGGTGAAATCAGCGTCCAGCCGTCGGGCATTTTGGGGCAACTGTCTCGCATCGTCCACCCCGTGGTCGAGCTGATAGAGCAGAGATGGCCGCACATAGGCTCGTCGAACGTGCTCCTCGACATACGCGTGGGAAATGAAACCCCTCGCCACCGCCTGGCGAAGATCTCGCATCCAGAGATACCCATGCCGGTTGTCCATGGAGACCCAAGGCTGGGTTGGCATGTCGGTGTAGTGAAGTAACCCCGTCTCACCGTCTACATAGCGCTCCAGCGAGTTCCACGATGGATCGATGGCCGCTCGAATCCTTCGCGCTACGGCCATATCGTACATGAGGGTCTCATAAGTGAGTTCCCCCCTGTCGAGTGCCGTGACGATATCCGGAAGGTTCCATCTGAGCTCCCCACAATTGAGGAGCATTACACTGAACTGAGGTCGCCGCTGGCTTTCGCCGGGTTCACGGGCAGCCAGTAGGTCTGCACCATCGAAGGGCAACGTCCAGAGCTCCATGATGTCGCGAAAGACCTGCATATCCGAGTCGAGGTAGATCGCGCGCCCCTGGAAGCCCTTCAGTGCTGGGATGTGGAACCGTTGGAACGAGAACGGCGTCCGAGGCCTGTTCCGCACGTCCTTGGGTTGGGGAAACTCCACCCGAGCCTCATGGAGCGGGTATACCTGGACCTCAGCCTCGGTGCGCTCGCGGATCGAAAACTCCAGCACCTTGACCGCAAGCATTTGAGCTTCCTGGCTGCCGACGTAGACCCGGACCGGCATCTCTACCTGTTCCCGAGCCCCCGGAATGACAGTCATGGCTAGGCATCCTTTATGGCGAGCCGCCAGCTGATGCGCGCCCGGCTGGTGAATAAGACGTTCGTGACCATAACAGCACGCGAGCATAGAAGCGAACAGGGTACGGCAAGAAAGTGCGTGGCCGTATGTTATGACGAGAGAGCACGCGCAGCCGTGTCAGTCCATCCCCCTCGCTGAACGCACGGCAGAAATCGCGCAGCACGCTGAGGGAGGCGAAAGCGGCAGCGCTCCCTGGCCCCTCCCGCTCGACTCGCTTGGTGAGCTCGCGGGCTTGCTCGAGGGCTTGCTCCAGGACTACGCCTGCCTGCAGCCACGCGTCGACCGGCTTACGCAAGGAGCGCCATAGGGCTTTTCTCTGCCCGGGCGAACCTAGGGCGTTCATGCGGTGCTGCCGATAAAGGACCGTCGCCTCGGGAAGGTAGCAAATCTCGCCGAGAGCGGCGGCGCAGAGCGCCAGCCACCAGTCATGCATGATCACGCTGGGGAGTGGCACAGCCAGTTGCAACAGAGGGCGGTTGATCAACGTGGTGCAGCCCGTCACAAAGTTCTGGATCAAAAGTGTGCCCAGCGGCGAATCGGCCAAGTGCCGCAAGCCTTGATAGGCAAGGAACGATTGGTGTATCAACCGGAGATCCTCACGCACAACCGTAAGGTCCGTATGTACAAGAATGGGCTCGGATTCACCGCTCCGGTCCTCTTGCCGCAGCATGACTTCCAGCTCTCGCGCGATTTTGGTCGGAGACCATACATCGTCCTGATCGGCAAGCGCGACGTAACCGGCACCGTGGTTCAGGGCATACTCTAGAAGGACTCCAAAGCTTGCGGCCGGTCCCAGGTTGCCTCGGTGATCACGGAGAAGCATGATGCGATCGTCCACCTCGATCAGCGCTTGCACGATATCTCTCGTGTGATCGGACGAGCCATCGTCGCGCACCAGCAGCTTCCAGTCGGGGTGCGTCTGCTGCCGAATGCTGGCGATCTGTTCGGCGATGAACTTTTCTCCGTTGTAGCTGCTCAGCACGATTGTGACCGGAGGAAGCGTCACGGTCGGACCACCAGATTGGTCTGGGGATTTTCCGTGGAATGGGACGAGTGAGAGCCGGACCATCGAGACCGCAAGAGACGAAGCCGACGCCTGGCCTCTCGCGCGACCGCACGGGTCACTCCCGCCCAATGCCGTGCGGCCGGTTGCATCGAACCGGAGCGCTGACTAGGGCTGAAATCCCGGTCCAGCAGACGTGCGCGACGGGGGAGCAGCAGCGGCTCCTCCAGGTCGTGCTCGACCTGGTAGAGGAGAGACGGTCGGATGTGGCCGAGGGAGACCTCCTGGGCCACGAGTTCCGGCTGCACAAACCCACGCCTCACGGCATCGAGGAGATCCCGAACCCAGAGATGACCAAGAGGATGGCTCCGGGAATTCCAAGGCTCCGACCCATCTGGAGAGTAGTAGAGGACCAGCGCCTCGTAATCGGGCTCGCTGCGCCCGCCCGGGTTCCAATCGGCGGCGAGGGTGGCGCGAGCCTTGCCCCCGGCCAGGTCCGACAGGCTCTGGAATGGCGCCCGACGGCGGATCATCGATGCCAGTGCCGGGATTGCTGAACTCAGGCCAGCCCCAACGACGGCCAGGCCAGGGCCGCCGATGCGCTCGCCCTCATCTGGTACAACCACCTCGCGTTCGCGCACGCCGCCCCGCCAGAGTGGACCAAGATCCGCCAGGACGTGGGCCCGCGGGGGGAGAAGCACCGCCGGGCCCTCTGGAACCTGCTCGGCGTTGTCGACAGCCAACGTGACGAGTTCCACGCTCAGGCTGCAATGACGGCGGATCGAGTGCCGCAGCACCGCAACCGGCAGGACCTCATCCGACGTGTGGGCCACATAAATTCGAGCCGGTGCGAGCAGGTCGAGTGGCGCAAAGTCCACCCCGGTCCCGAGGATCGTACGAGCAAATCCCCCGAACTGGAGATCGAAGCTTTGTCGCCCGTTAGCCAGGAGTGTGCTGTTCCGCAGGTCCTCAAACGCCCCGCTATAGGCCGACCCCCCATCAACCCCTAAGCTTCGCACCTGCCGCGCGCCCGCGAGTGCCAGGAGATTCAACGCCGCCTCAGCGCTGAAGTAGGTCGCCTGTATGATCGGCCACTCACCATGCCTGATCGCCGAGGTGCTGAGATCATACCAGAGAAGGCGTCCCTCGGCGTTCAGCTCGCGGAGGATCGGCAGCTTCGCGGCGATCTGCTCTAAAGTGCGATGCCCAACAACATTGGATGCATGAGGGTACCAGGGCATCACCAGTACCTGGGCGTTCTTCTCTATGGCATCACCACACGATTGGATGACCTCGAGATCGATGACATGCGCAACCAGGACCGGCTGCTCGCGGACGGCATGATTGAGGCTGAGCAGGTGGAACTGACTCAGGTCAAAGCGGCTCCGGGACGCGAAGCTGGGACCTTTGCCCAGGATGAGCCACGGTTCTGAAGGCTTGATCCTGCTGTCGAACCACTGGAAAAAGGGCTGCACGATCGGTTCCCATCCGCCCCGAAGAGTGCGGGGGCCGGTGATTCAGAAGCCGCGCCAGGTACTTGCGCGAGCTGTCAGCGTTCTGCAGGAAGGTATCACTCAGCCCGGCGACGTCTCAAGCTGCGCACCTTTGGCTGGTTCAGCGGCGACCGCGGTGAACAGTCCTTGCCAGTCATCCGCGATACGTTCCGGAGAACAAATCCGCGAGACGAGAACCTGCCCCGCCCGCACGTCCCGGCTCCGCAAGGCGGGATCTCTGACGTAGTCGGAGAGGCCTTGCTGCCAGAAATCGAGGCGACAGACCTGGGCGAACTCCTGATAGCTCGGGATGGCGTCGGCCACGACGGCCAGACCTGCAGCCAGGGCGGTGGCGAGCCGGTTGTTGCTCTTACACCTGGTGAACGGATTCTGCGTCACGGGGATGAGCGCGATGTGATGTGCGCGCAAGGCCGGAAGAAAGGTCAGAGGACTCCATTCGAGGTAGCGAGTCGGCACCGACCACGGAGTGATCAGACGGTCAAACTTCTCCTTCGAGTTGCTGATGACGGTGAGCTGGACTCCATGACGGCGGTGGAGCTGTTCGATAACCGGGCGGATCCTGAGCAGGTCACCCATCCCGTGCTCATGGTGAGGGCCCCCATGGATTCCGAACCACACCAGCGCAGCCTCAGTGCCTGCCTTACGGCCGTTCTCCAACCAGGAGAGCAGCCGCCGCAGCTCCCGGCGACTGAGCCATCGTCGCAGCCCGGGCTCGGGAACTCCGACAATCGTCTCTTCCACTGCGTCCCCGATGATCGTCACCTGGCGCTCCGTCCCGAGCTCTGCCCGGATTACCGCCCCGAGCTCAGGCGTGGACGCCACGAGGTGATCGGCCATCCGCATCATCCGCTCGAGACCGACCCGCGCCCGGGCCAGCTCCGGATTGCCCGCCGGGTTGTAGAAGTGGTTGTCGCACAGGTCTACGATAATGCGAGTTCCTCTTCCTCGGAGATCGACAGCTTCGCGATAGCTGGCCTCGTCATACAGCTTGGAGTACACCACTGCGGTGTATTGCGAACCATGTTGCGGCTGGAAGAGCTCTACGGGGAAGCCCCGGCGCTGCAGCTCACGGAGAGGATTCAGACAACGAATGCGGGCGCTGGCTACCCGGGTGTCCGACGATTTCGGTCTCCAGCCTA
>DATFFX010000267.1:0-2636 GCA_035249825.1 Gemmatimonadales bacterium
CATGCGCGATGGCGTGCTGCACTTCCGCGACGATCCTTATGGAAAGGACGCTCGCGCGATGAGCCGCATGGGAAAGCCGGCGGTGCTCGATCGCTCCGAGTGTAAGGAGCTCGAGGAGCTCGCGGGAGGGTAGCGATGAAGCCGGCACTCGTTGCGGCATTGCTGGGAGCGATTTCGCTTAGCGTTACGGAAGACTATCGCCGGCCTGCGCCCCCGAAGGATCCCCACGATACTGTGGTCGTCACGCCCGATAGCGCACTGGTTCCCAAGGCACCCGTTAGAGCCACCCTGCCCGGCCGAGTCTCCTTTGCCGTCAAGTTCAAGGAAGAGGTGAGTCCATTCCCGATCATGGGGATGTTCGTGATGCCGGGGGAGCAGGTACCGCTCGAGGCGGTGCTCACCGACTCCACCGCTCGCTACACCGCGCGGGCCGCGGCCGGGCGTATTGCCCGTCTCGGAGCCAACCGCTGGCGCTGGACTGCTCCTGAGAAGAAGGGACTCTATCCCGTATGGGTGCGGGACTCGGCCTCGGGCGAGACGGTCACCTTGAATGCGTTCGTTCTCGTCCCCATGCCCACTGCCGCTACGATCGGTGGATTCATGGTCGGCCGTTATGAGAGCCGCCCGCTTCGGGGGAACCCGACCTACGCCCGCCCGACCGGCTTCGTCGAGGTCACCGAGGAGAACCGCGGCACACTCGTCGCGCCGCACTTCACCATCGGGCAGTTCGTCTCCAAGCAGTCCGGCGGCTATCCCAAGTACCTGGTTCTCCGGGAGCGGCTGTTGCTCAAGCTCGAGATGCTGCTGGAAGAGGTCCGGAGCGCCGGCATGACGGCCACGACCTTCCGGGTCATGAGCGGCTACCGTACCCCGTTCTATAACCGGTCGATCGGCAACGAGACCCGCTACAGCCGGCACGTCTACGGCGACGCGGCCGATATCTACGTGGACGATGACGCCGATGGCGTGATGGATGATCTCGACGGCGATGGAAAGACAACGCTCGACGACGCGCGAGCGCTCGGCGGAGTCATCGAGAGTCTCTCGGGTAAGAGCTGGTATCAGCCGTTCGAGGGCGGCCTTGGTCTCTACAAGGCGAATCGCGCGCACGGACCGTTCGTGCACGTGGATGTTCGCGGCCATCCGGCGCGGTGGGGGCCGTAAGATGGTGCGCCGCATCGGTCTTAGGTAGTACTGCATTTGTTTTCCCGCCTGATCTTTCTTAGCTTTGTTTCTGGCGCTCCCACTCTGAAAGTTCACTGGCCTCCCCGGAGTCCCACCGGGACGAGAGGCTCGATTGATAGAACCAAGGCTGGCGGATCCGGATATACCGGCTCGGATCCACGGAAAGAGATGGCTCTACGGCCTCGCCATCCTGTGCGCCACTGTGGCCATGGCGTTGCCGGCTGCAGTGGAGCCCATCACCGGATCGCAGTCTCCCCTAATCACATTGCTCTTCTTCTCCCTGGCGGTGGGATTCGCCTTCGCTGCTGGAGGAGTTATCGCAGGTAGCCTCGCTCTCCTGATCGGTGCGATGTGGTTTTTTCTGGTGGCCCGACACTTATCGCCGTCGATGCCAGACTCGGGTGCCCTGCTGCTGCTGGGCATCTATGCGCTGAGCGCCGGAGGTATTGCACTGCTGGTCGCCTCGCAACGTCGTCTCGCCATCCTTCCTGACCTGGACGCCCTCAACGAGAGCACGGAGGAAGATCCTCAGGAGCGAAGGAACCACGACGAGATGCCGCGCGGTGAGGGGGAACGCTACCGCACACCGCCCGATGAGGCGAACGACTCCGCCATCTTCATGCTGAGCGCCGAGGGGCGGCTAGCGACATGGAACAAGGGCATTGGGCGCATGCTGGGTTACGAGAAGCTCGATTTCCTGCGAGCGGAAGCGGAGGACCTCTTTACTCCTGATGACCGAGCCCAGGGCTTACCGGAGCGAGAGCTGACGGAGGCAGCGCAGCAGGGCCGGGTGAGCGCCGAACGGTGGGTGGTGCGAAAGGACGGATCCTGGCTACCGGTCCAGGTCACCATCACCAGCGTGCGGGATCAAAAGGGAAAGCTCCTGGGATACGCCAAGCGACTTCGCGATCTGTCGGAGGTCAAGCGGATCGAGGAGGAGCTGCTGCGCCACCAGGAGGCACTGGAGCTGGGGTACGAGGCGGCCGGCCTGGGAACGTGGGATCACGATCTCCTCACCGGCGAGCTGCGACTTGACCCGCGGGCGACCTCGATGTTGGGCTTTCACCCGGGCGATCCCGTCACTTATAGCAACTGGGCCGACGCCATCCACCCCGAGGATCAGGACCCCACCGAGGAGCTGAGGAAGACGGCCATTCGTGATCGGCAGCCGTTCTCCGCGCAGTTTCGGGTGGTCTGGCCCGACGGCACCACGCATTGGCTCGCCGCCATCGGCCGGGGCACGTACCAGAAGGCATCGGGCAGGCCGGTTCGCATGCGGGGCATCCTGCTCGATGTGACCGAGCGCAAACAGACCGAGGAACGGATGCAGGAGGTGGTGCGGTTGGAGGCGATCGGCCGGCTGGCGGGCGGTATTGCCCACGACCTCAACAACATGCTGGTGGCGATCATGGGATTCAGCGATCTGCTGGCTCAGAGCTTCGAGCCGGACG
>DATFFX010000268.1:0-4972 GCA_035249825.1 Gemmatimonadales bacterium
CTTCTTTGTGAAGAAGAACCTGGAGACCCTGGGCGAGCTGCTTCCGTATGCCGAGCGGCGGGGCATTGGGTTGATGCTGGAGAATCTTCCGGGGGACTTCAATACGGCCGCTCAGATGGGGGAGTTGCTGGATCCGCTGCCGGAGCTCGGGCTTCATCTGGACATCGGTCACGCCAACCTGCAGGTGGCGTACAGCACCGTCGAGGAGCTGCTGATGAGTTATGGAGCGAGGCTGCGGCACGTGCATCTGCACGATAACAAAGGGGGCGGCGCCGACCTGCACTTACCGCTGGGCACCGGAACCGTCGACGTTCGGGGGGCCGTTCGTCTGCTTCAGAACCGGGGGTATGACGGAACGATTACGCTCGAGGTGTTCACGCCTGATCCGCACCACCTGGCATACAGCCGCGACCTGCTGCAGCGGATTTGGACCGAAGAGCGCGAGATGGCCACACAGGCCGTCTAGGAGTCACTCGGCCATCGCGGAGAGAACGTCCCGCACCTTGGCGGTCAACTGATCGGGCCTGAACGGCTTGGGCAGCAGGTCATCGATCCGGGCAGCGCTGAAGCGCTCCATCACCTCTACGTCTCCGTAACCGCTCATCGCCACGATAGGGACATCGGGCTGAATGCGGCGCAACTCGAGCGCGGCCTCTGCTCCCCCCAACTCCGGCATCGTGAGGTCCAACAGGATGAGGTCAACGCTCTCGCCAAGCTGACGCAGGCGCTCGATCGCCGGCATCCCGTCCTCCGCCATTTCCACGGTATATCCTGCCTCATGCAGCACGCTGCTCGCGAGGGAGCGTACGGCGATATCATCGTCGACGACCAGTATCGTGCCCACACCCTTCAAGTCATGCTCGGGCACGCTTTGGGCACCGCTGCGGCGCACCTCTGCGGCCTCCTGGATGACAGGCAGGAGGACTGTGAATGTGGTGCCGCTGTCAGGAAAGCTGCTGACGCCGATTGCCCCGTGGTGTCCCCGCACAATTCCAAGCGCAGCCGACAAGCCCAAGCCTCGACCGAGGAACTTGGTGGTGAAGAACGGCTCGAAGATGCGATCCCGCGTCTCCTGATCCATGCCCTCACCGGTGTCGATCACATCGATCCTGACGTAATCACCGGCGGTGATGGGGAACCCGGCAGTGCGGATATGCTCCCGGCGCTCGGTGAAATGCTCCGTGCGGATACTGACCGTGAGGGTGCCGGCCCCCTCGCCGATCGCCTCCCCGCCGTTGATCACCAGATTCATGATCAGCTGCTGGAGCTGAGTCCGGTCTCCCTTTATTGGCGGGCACTGATCCGGCACGTCCAGAACCAGCTTGATCTTTTTCGAGATCGATGCCCGAATCAGGGTGCTGACCTCCGTCACCAGTTTACAGACATCCAGCGGCTGAATCACGAACTGACCTCTTCCGGCGTAGGCCAGCAGCTGTCGAGTCAGGTCGGCCGCACGCTCGCTGGCCTTCAGCACGTCCTGAAGCATGTCAGCAGCCCGGTCGTGGCGTCCGGCCTGCAGCGCACGGCGAGCCAACCCCGCGTTACCCATGATCCCGGTAAGCAGGTTGTTGAAGTCATGGGCGATGCCCCCCGCGAGCACGCCTATGCTCTCCAGCTTCTGCGCCTGGCGAAACGCCTCGTCCTTTTCACGCGACGCCTGTTCTGCTCGCCGCTGCTCACTGACGTCCCTCACCACGAGCACGGCGCCGGCGACCGCGCCGTCGCCGCGGATTGGCGCCGTGGAGCAGGTGACCGGCAGGACACGTCCATCCTTGTGCACGAAGAAATCGTCCTGGCCCCGCAGCGTCTCTTCCGTTTCCAGCACCTGCATGTGAGGGCACTCTTCGACCGGGTACGGTGAGCCATCGGGGCGGATGTTATGCAGCTTCTCGTGCAGAAACTGGCCGACAAGCTCCTCATGGCTCCACCCGAACATCTGTTGCGCGCTCGGATTGGCAAAGGTCGTCCGCCCCTCGCTGTCGATCAGAAAAAGTGCTTCGGCGGCGTTGCTCGCGATGGCATCCGATAGATTTACCTGATACTGAAGCAGTTCCTGCGACTGCTTCATGCTGGAATCATCGCGTACGATCTTGGCCAGACCTCGCAGGGTACCGCTCTTATCTCGAAGGCCGAGCATGACCCCGTTGGCCCAGAAACGCGCGCCATCCTTCCGCAGGTGCCACCTCGTGTCCTGGGCTCGTCCGGTCTCGCCGGCGAATCTCAGC
This sequence comes from Gemmatimonadales bacterium, assembly GCA_035249825.1. Taxonomy (GTDB): domain Bacteria; phylum Gemmatimonadota; class Gemmatimonadetes; order Gemmatimonadales; family GWC2-71-9; genus CAVVWJ01. Next base: position 2,226 of record DATFFX010000268.1, read on the forward strand.
TCCCGATCGGGCTCACCCTTGAACACATCCTCGGGGACAAACAGGATCGAGCCATGCCGCCCAATGATCTCTTCGGCGGTATGGCCGAAAATGCGCTCGGCCCCAGGGTTCCAGGACTCGACCAGACCATCGAGGCTCAGGTGAAAGATGGCGTAGTCTACCGACGAGTCGACAATCAGCCGGTATAGTTCGTCGTCCATGTGAGTCCAATACGCTCGAGACCGCGCTGCAATACCCCGGGCAAACCTTCGAGTTGCAACAGGGTAAACTCGCCGCCTATTCTCATTCAGGATGTGACGTGGGTACCGCAATCTGCCGCTAAGTCGGGCCGATGAGCCCGGTTGTAAGTGCGGTCACAGACCTCCAGTGGTATCCTGCCTAAGTATTCAGGGCCGCAAACCTTGCGAACAACCTCTGGAGGCTTTCATGGTATGGCTCGCCGTAGTTCTTGTGGTTGCGTGGCTTCTCGGCTGGGTTGTCTTCAAGGTGGCTGGGGGGCTCATCCACCTGCTGCTCGTCATCGCCGTGGTGGTGTTCATCTATAATCTCATAGCCGGCAAGCGTTCGGTCTAACCGTACATCATTGCCCTTGGCGAACCTCGCCGATTGGAGTAAGTTGCGAGGACACAATCAGCTACCCAGGGGTATTATGGCTGAAAATGCCGCGCCGACAGCTCCTCCGGCCATTCAGGGGGGTGGCCATGCACGTCTCATTCTGGTCGTGGATGACGAGCCCGGCGTGCGGGAGCTGGTTTGCAGGACCCTGCGCACCCACGGCTATAAGACCCTGGAAGCATCCGATGGAAGCCAGGCATTGGAACTGGTCGAATCGGGTCCTGAAAACATCGATCTAATCGTCACGGACGTGGTCATGCCCGGAATGGACGGCCGCGAGCTCGGCCGGCGATTGGAGCAGAGCCGGCCCAGTCTCCCCGTCCTGTACATGTCGGCCTACGATGTGAACGATATTTTCCGGCGAGGCTCTCCACGGACTTCGGCCCCTTTTCTTCAGAAGCCGTTTCCTCCAGGCGATCTGATCACCGCTGTCGAGCAACTGCTCCAGAGTCACTCTCAAGCGCGGGGCTGAGCACCTCCTCCAGACCTATTTCCATCTGCCCCAGAAAAATTCAGACGGCTGCACGCTCCGACGGCATTTTCGAGCACAATCGACGCCCTTAAACAACTGGCCAGCATGACCTTCGGCACTCAATGCGGGGGACGATCCGGTGCAGACCAACCTCCCCGACCTCCTATCCCGAGCAGAGCAGGCTGATTCGAGTGCGGCAGACGAGCTGTTCGCTCTGCTGTACGGCGAACTGCGGCGTCTAGCCGAGCACACCTGCAACGTGACGGTGGCGGGCTGACGCTTGGCACGACCACCTTGGTCACGATGCCCACTCAGGGTTCTGGCTGGATTTGATGGGAATGTGTCGGGATTTGCGGACGCTTTCCGATATAGAGATTGCGGGGTGCCCGTCCGGTCTCCGCGTCCCTCCAATAATCAGCGTCTTCCGAAGGGCAGGCCGTGCATGAGGACCAATCCCGTCATCCGTGCGCTGACAACCGGTGCAGCGCTGATTGGCGTGTTCGGCTGTGATGACTCTGTAACCGCGCCGGAACCAACTGCCGATCTGTCGAAAGCTGGATTGAGCACCCTTGCCGCAGAAGTGCGGCAACTTACCGCCGGTCGCGGTATTACCCAACTCTCGAGACCTCCCCAGGTCCGTCCGGCATTGGTCCGGCTGGGTCAGGCCCTGGCATTCGACAAGGTACTGAGCGGCAACCGCGACATTTCCTGCATGACATGTCATCTGCCATCCCTGGGAACCGGCGACTTTCGAAGTCTGTCGATTGGCCAGGGCGCAACCGGATTAGGTGCGACGAGGCTGCACCCCGAGGGCCTCTTCATTCCACGAAATGCCCCACCTCTGTTCAACCTCTTCGCCGTCCAGCCCCTGTTCTGGGACGGCCGGATCTTCCAGGACGAGCAGGGCGCTTTCCACACCCCGGCCGGCGCGGCGATCACACCTGCCATGCAGAGTGTTTTCGAGCTGGGGACGATTTCGATCCTGCCGTTATTTCCTGTGCTCTCGCGGGAAGAAATGCGAGCCCAGTCGGGTAACGAGCTCGCTCTGATCAGCGACGATCATCCCGAACAGGTCTGGCAGGCGTTGATGAAGCGGCTCGGCGGGATCCGGGAGTATCGCCGCCTGTTCGAGGATGCGTACCCGGGGCAGCGATTCGAGCAGATGAATTTCGCGCATGCGAGCAATGCCATTGCGGGCTTTTTGGTATCGAGACTGTCCTTCAACAACTCGCCTTGGGACCGGTTTCTGGCCGGTAACGACCGGGCCATGACGGAGGTCCAGCTGAAGGGGGCCAGGAACTTCATGAGTGCCCGGTGCTCGGTGTGTCATAACGGGCCGGCGCTCACCGATAACGGATTCCACAACGTTGCAGTGGTCCAGTTCGGCCCTGGCCAGGGAGATGGTATCAGTGGCCGGGACGACTTCGGCCGCATGCGCGTCACAGGAAATCCGGCGGACCGTTACGCCTTCCGGACACCGCCGCTTCGAAACGTCGAGCTTACCGCCCCATACGGACACAACGGAGCCTTTTTCGACCTGCGGGACTTCGTCGCGCACTACAGCGAGTCGGATGTGAAGCTCAATGAGTTCGATATCACCCGGCTGGAGGTGTTGCTGCAGGCTACCGTGCTTCCCACGTTTGCCGACATTCTGGCCACC
>DATFFX010000269.1:0-2198 GCA_035249825.1 Gemmatimonadales bacterium
ACCGCTGGAAACCCTGGTGGCGTGGCGGACGGCATTCGGGACTCTCGGTCCGATTTCATGTTCACCTGGAGCCGGCAGCGCGGAGAGTACCGCCGCCCGCTCGACCCCGGGGCCACTCGGTTGCTCCAGGGCCAAGTCCAAGGATGGAAGGGATTTTCTCCGACGTTCTCGATGCTGGGCCGGGTGGTGTTCGATCAGGAGCGCTTCGATCCGGGCACCCGGGCCAATGCCAGCGCGCCGTTCGGCTCCTCACCATTTGTCACCGTAGACACTTCAGGCACCGGATTCCGGCGCACCCGGGCGGTGCTGGAAGGCGCCACCGGGTGGAAAGTCGGCGGTTGGGGACTCGGCGTCACCCTTGGGTTTCAAGCCCGTGACCATACCACGATTCTGTCGGGCGTGGTGCGCCGGGTGAGGCTGGCCACTCCCGGTGTCGTCCTGGGTGCAATTCGGCGTCTGGGTTCGGTCGAGGTAGGAATACAGGGCCGGTATCGGCACCAGGCCGAGGAAATCAGGGTCTTCCAGCGGTCAGCAGCCACGTGGGTGTACCAACTGAGCGGCTATCGCGAGGTGGAGCCGATAGCGGCACAGCCACCCTACTATCGCAGGCGAGAGGAGAACTCTTCCGCGCTCGGGTTGAGTCTTGCGGGCAAATTCGGCAAAACCAGTTGGACGTTGCTCGCAGAGGGAACCCGGCTTCGGGAGGGACTCTGGAGACAGCAGGTCAACGATCCCGCCCAGGACCGATGGAACGCCAAGGGGTGGAGAGCAAAGGCAGGCTTACAGAGGGCACTGGGGGCTCGCGGTCTGGTTTCCTTGCATGCAAATATCATCTCGCTCACCGGAGACGGTGACTTGTCCACCGACAGCGCCGGAGTGGTTTTCGCGGCGGATGAGAGCGCATGGGACATCGAAGCCGAGCTCAGGCTCCTCCCGGTGGACCGGGGCTGGACCGGCACGGCGGTCCTGGGCCTCGCTCACGAGAGCCGCGAGCGTCGCGACGTCGGGGGAAACTCACCGATCGGCACCACTGTGCGGTTTGTGTCGCCTTCGGTTGCAGTGGAGCTGGGGCGGAACGTGGGGGACCGGTTCTTCCTCGCGTCGGGTGCGGCGCTCTCGCTGTACGGGCCGACCAGCGCGCTGCCTGACCCGAATAATCGGGGACCACTCTATCAGCATTACTTCGCGCCGGAGCTCGATCTCTACTCATCGCGGGCGACTCCGGTGGCGTTCTCCCTGATGCTCCAGTACCGGACCGGCCGGTCTGCCACCCTTTGGCTGAGCGGGCGCACTGAGCGGCTGTCGTCTTCCGAGTCCGTGCCGATCTCGGCGTTCACACCGGGAGGAAGCAGAACCGCGACCAGCTTTTTCGGAGGGGTGATACTGCGGTGAGCTCAAATGGGGGCGAAAATCTCCCCCAGGTCGATGATACAGGGCTCTGAAGCGCCCTCAGGCTGCCAGGTGAGCCGCTCCTTTTCCACGACCGGAAACAGCGCCTCCGGCGTCCACACCTCCACCGACTCGGCATCGCAATCCACCACCCAATACACCGGAATGCGCTGTTCCTGATAGAGCCGGCGCTTGGTGAATCGGTCCGCACGGACCGACGACGGGCTGAGAACTTCCACGGCAAGCAGCAGCGACTTCATGCGCGACCAGTCGAGCGTGCGCGCCTGCTCCAGCGGCACCACGAAGCAATCCGGCTGAACCAGAGTGTCCGCTCCCCATGAGATGTCGGAGCGCGAGCCCCAGAGGTGACCGACTTGTTCCCGTTTGAGGTATTGCCGAAGAACTGCACTGATCCGGTCCTGGATCAGTTCATGAAGCGGCCGGGGCGCTGGAGTCACCAGCAACTCCCCATGTACCGTTTCGTACTTTTTGCCGTCGTCAGGGAGGCCGCGAACCATCTCGGCGGTGTAATAGTGCGCAGCGGGCATGGACATAGTATCGGCTCGGCGGAGCGAGGTCGGCAAGGGGCAGACATCCAGGAAATGTCTTGCCAGGGGCGACTCGCTCATTAACCGGAATCGCGCGAGGGCCGATCATTCCATCGGGAGACCCCCGCGCCTTGTTCGAGGCGAGCCCCACTCAAGCCCGGGGAGAGACGAAAGGGGCCGGTCTCGACGTGGAGATCGGCCCCTTCTCCTTCGCTGCGCTCAGGACGACGGCTGCGCTCAGGGTGACGGCGTGACTAGACG
>DATFFX010000270.1:0-6016 GCA_035249825.1 Gemmatimonadales bacterium
CCGCGTGACGGCGTACAACGTGAACGACGGCAAAGAGGTCTGGCGCGGTTACAGCACCGGGCCGGACAGCGAAGTGCTCATCCAGGGCGACGCCAACGCCAACTATCCGTCCCACAAGGGCAAGGATCTCGGCGTATCGACTTGGCAGGGTGATGAGTGGAAGCGGGGCGGCGGCACCACCTGGGGCTGGTACTCCTACGACCCCGAGCTGAACCTCTTCTACTACAGCACCGGTAACCCGGGCACCTGGAACCCCGACCAGCGTCCAGGCGACAACAAGTGGTCCATGACCATCTTCGCCCGTAACCCGGACAATGGTCAGGTGAAGTGGGCCTACCAGATGACGCCGCACGATGAGTGGGACTACGACGGCGTAAACGAGAACATCCTGTTCGAGAGCGGCGGGAAGAAGCTCCTGGCGCACTTCGATCGTAACGGCTTCGGCTACACCCTCGACCGTACCAACGGCAAGGTACTCGTGGCCCAGCCGTACGGCCCCGTCAACTGGGCCAAGCGGGTCGATCTGACCACCGGCGTGCCGGAGAAGGATCCGAAGTACGGCACCACCTCGAAGAAGAACACCGAGGGCATTTGCCCCGCGGCGATCGGCTTCAAGGATCAGCAGCCGGCAGCCTACTCTCCAATGACCGGGCTCTTCTACGTCCCCGCGAACCACATCTGCATGGACTATGAAGGCGTCGAGGTCAAGTACACCGCCGGTCAGCCGTACGTCGGCGCGATCGTGCGGATGTTCCCCGGCCCCGGCGGACACCGCGGCAATTTCATTGCCTGGGATCCGATGAAGGGCAAGGCCGTGTGGCAGAACAAGGAGAACCTCGCGGCGTACGGCGGGGCGCTCACCACGGCGGGTGGTGTGGTCTTCTACGGCACCATGGAAGGCTGGCTCAAGGCACTCGACCAGAAGACCGGTAAGGAGCTTTGGCGCTACAAGACCCCGTCGGGCATCATCGGGAACCCGATGACCTACAATGGTCCGGATGGCCAGCAGTATGTGGCCGTGTACTCGGGCATCGGCGGCTGGGCTGGTATCGGCGTGGCTGCCGGCATCGGCGCGGAAGATCCCACGGCCGGTCTGGGCGCGCTGGGCGCGTTCGGCGACGCGGGGAACTTCAGCAACCAGGGCGGCGTCATGACCGTCTTCGCCCTGAAGAACCCGTGGCCAGCGGGCAGCAAGTAACTGGGTAGCACTTGAGCGCCGGAGGGTATCATCTCCGGCATTCAAGGAGGTAGATTTAGGATTGAGGACGGCGCCGGGGTGCTGCTCGCTCCGGCGCCGTTCATTTTTCACGGAGTTGCCCGGCCGGTGTTCGCCGGTCAGGGGCTCCCCAGCCGATAGATGCCATGGTACACGCTCGAAGCCCCTTGAGTTCTACTACCCTGATTTTCGTTCTTGCCTTTGCGGCGCTGCCCGAGGCCGCCGCTGCCCAGGACCTGCGCCCCGGTATTCCCAAGCCCGGCATCCTCCGCGTCTGCGCCGATCCCGACAACATGCCTCTCTCCAACCAAAAGGGAGAGGGCTACGAGCAGAAGATTGCAGAGCTGGTCGCCAAGGAGTGGAATGCCAAGGTCGAATATGCCTGGTGGCCGGTTCGGCGCGGGTTCTTTTCCCGGGCATTGAACGGCAGGTATTGCGATGTGGCTATCGAGGCGCCGTCCGAGTTCGACATGGCCGGCGTGACCAAACCGTATTTCAGATCCGGGTACGTCTTCGTCACGCGAAAGGACAGTGGGCTCGACATCAAGACGCTGGCCGATCCCCGGCTCAAGAAACTCAAGATCGGTGTCAACCTCCTCAATTCCGACGCGGAGAACACACCTCCGGCCATGGCGCTGAGCCGCTATGGCGTGGTTGGCAACCTCGTCGGATATAGCACGTTTTACACCGAGACCGAGCGGCCGGAAGACATCATCAACGATGTCGCCAGGAAGAAGACTGACGTGGCCATCGTATGGGGCCCCCTGGCGGGATACTTCGCCAAGAAATCGCCGGTCCCTCTCTCGATAGTGCCATTGGCAGAGCGGGATTCCCTGAGCGACTTTCCGTTTCGATTCAATATCGGCATGGGGGTCCGGCGCCGGGATCGCGCCTTGCGTGACAGCCTTCAGACCGTGCTCGACCGGAGGGGGCCTGAAATTCAGGCGATTCTCAAACAATACGGCGTTCCACTCTTCCCGATCCAGCAGGCGGCTTCGAGCGATTCAGGACAGGCAGTGGCACGCTAGCGCACGTCTGGTGGTCAACTCACAGTCCGACGCCCATCCCCCGTACGAAAGGAATCTCCGGAGAGTATGCGCACGCCCATCTCGAGACTCGTCCGCTTGTTATCGCTCGGATGTGCCTTGGTATTCGGCTCGAGCGCAGTCACTACCAGTGCCCAGGGGCAGGAACTTCGCGACGAGTATCACCAGGCTCCGCGCGACACGGTAACTCAAGACGTGTATGATGGGTGGAAGCAGTACAACCTGAACTGTGCTCGCTGTCATGGAGAGGACGTGCAGGGTACGACCATCGCACCGCACCTGGTCTCGTCTCTCAAGCCCGAGGGACCAGTGAATACGAAGGAGCTCTTCATCCAGACGGTGTGCGCCGGCCGCCCGGCCAGGGGAATGCCGTCCTGGTGTGCACTGGGGATGGAGATGCCTACGATCGAGAAGATCTACGCCTATGTGAAAGGCCGGAGCGATGCCAAGCTTGGCCAGGGGCGGCCAGCCCTCAAGCCGGGGACCTAGGCGGCTACTGCTCGCCGTCGGCTTCCTCATCGCCGGCGCCGGAGTCCCCGATACGATTCAGGCTGCGGACACATGGAGGGTCGCCGCCGACTCGCCATCGGTTCGGCTCAGCGTTGCGCAGGTAAAGGCGCGGCTGGCCGCCGGCACCGAGGAGACACCTCCCGACCTGTCCAGGACCGATCTCAGCGGGCACGACCTGCGAGGGGTGGATTTCAAGCGGGCCAACCTGACGGGCGCCCGTCTCACCGGAACCAGGCTCGCCGGCGCCAACCTGTTTACCTGTGATCTCACTGACGCCGTGCTCACCGGGGCAGACCTGTCCAAGGCCAATCTCGATGGCACCGTGCTCCGCCGGGCCAATCTTCAGCGAGCCAATCTCACCGGAGCGAGCCTCTTTGCAACCATCATCGAATCCGCCGATTTAAGCGGCGCCCAGCTCTCGGGCACGAGAATCATCGGTTATCTGCGCGCCGCCAAACTGGTAGGAGCCAACCTGCGCAACGCGAACCTGGGCGCAGATCCCGGCAATCAGTCGATGGGAGTCATGCGGGCCACCCTGGTAGGCGCCGATCTCAGCACCGCGGATCTTTCCGGGGCCAATCTGTTCAAGGCAGACTTCTCGCACGCAAAGCTGACGCGCGCGAAGCTGGTCGGAGCTGACCTGAGAAACTCGGAGCTCATCCAGACCGACTTGTCGGGTGCCGATCTTACCGGCGCCAAACTCAACAAGGCAGATCTGAACGGCGCCATCTTCACAGGGATTACCGGGCGGGAACAGATCGTCGGTCTCGACCAAACCCGAAACCGTGACAAGGCGGTCTTTGATGACTCTAACTAGATCCCTCGCTCTGATCCCCTCGCGTTCGCTCAGGATAAACTCCGCGCAGGGGCTGAGGATGACAGCGATAGTATCGGTGATTCTCGCCGGCTGCGGCAAGGAACAGCCGTCACTTGGCGGCCGTTCGGACACTGCCGAGACCTCAACGCCATTGCCCTCCGGGGAGCTGGCCTACGTGACCAACGAGGACTCGCAGGATCTCACAGTGATCGACACCCGTACGGACAGTGTGGTGGCGACGATTCCAGTGGGTACCCGTCCACGCGGAGTACGCATTTCTCCGGATGGCAAGACGGTTTTCGTGGCCTTGAGCGGGTCGCCAAAGTGCCCTCCGACAATGCCTGACGAAGAATGTGAGAAGCTGAAAGTCGACAAGTCCAAGGATGGTATCGCGGTGGTCGACGTGGCTACCCGCAAGGTGACCCGAGTGCTCCCGGGAGGGTCCGACCCCGAGACGTTCGACATTAGTCCCGATGGATCCACTCTCTTCGTGTCCAATGAGGACGTTGACAGTGCCTCCATCGTGGACGTGGCGAGCGGCAAGGTCCGCCTGGCGGTCCCGGTAGGACGAGAGCCGGAAGGAGTCCGTCTTCACCCTGACGGATCAACTGTATGGGTCACGGGCGAAACCGATCACAATCTGACCCTGCTGGACACCAAGACCGGCAAGGTGCTGGGCGACATCGATGTAGGAAAACGCCCCCGGGATCTGGCGTTCAGCCCCGACGGCAGCCGAGCCTATGCTACCTCGGAGATCGACGGCACAGTGTGGGTCATTGATGTGCCGTCCAGAAAGGTGCTGAAGGTCATTCAGCTACCCAGGGACTCCAAGCCAATGGGGGTCGTGGTCTCCCCGGACGGCAAACGCGTCTACGTCGCCAACGGTCGAGGTGGCACTGTTTCGGCAATTGACGCGACTACCAACGAAGTGATCACCACCATCCCGGTGGGACAGCGCCCCTGGGGAATCGACATCACATCCGATGGCCGCAAGCTGTACACTGCAAACGGCCCGTCCAACGATGTCACGGTCATCGATGCACAGAAGATGCAGGTCTTGAAGAAGATTCCAGCTGGAAAGATCCCGTGGGGGGTGGCTGTGTCGGACGGCAGTCCGGCCGCATCGTAGGCTCCTCGTGTCCAGGGCGACTGTGATCGCGGCTGCGTTGCTCCTCGTGGGCGCTGCTCCCGGGATCACCCCTACGGCCTTCCGCTTCGAAGGGAGGGCGGGACCGGAGCTCCATCGGCTTTGGGAAGAGAGTGCACGGTCCAAGTCGGAGCGGGTGGCCTGCCTCGCAGGTATCATTGAACGCGACACGGTCCGGATAACCAATGTTCAGGCTTTGGCACCGGGTCGTTCAGATTCGCTCGGCATCTCCGCAACGGCTTCGCTGGACACCTGCGGACCGCCGGCCTGGAAAGGCACGGTCCATACTCACGTGGCACTGCGAGACGGACGGCAGCCGTACACGCTCTTTTCGGGAGCCGACCGGGGAGTCATGATGCTCTGGTGGCGGCGCTGGCGAGAGGATGGAATCTTCTGCCTGCTCTACAGCGCGGAGGAGGTCATCTGCGAGATCGAAGGTCCTCGAGGAGCAGTTCTCTTTCCCCGGTCTCGCTACTGACGAGTAAGCCACTGAGGCTGGTGAGCGGAATAGCCCTCTCCTGCGTCGTGTCCGCAGGGGCTCCGCTTGCCGCTCAGGAACCCGGCAATGGCCGCCCCGCGTTTCGGTTCAGCCGGGAGGCCGGACAGGCGCTCGGTGCCCTCTGGCAAGCCAGCACAGAGGCACACGAGGAGCGGGTCGCCTGCCTCGCAAGCTCCATCCGCAACGACACCGTCTTCGTCTCCGCCATCGCGCCGCTCGATCCCGAGAATGCTGATTCGATGGGAATATCCGCCATTGCCTCAGTCGAGCGGTGCGGCCCGCCGGAGTGGTCGGGCACCGTTCATACTCACGTTGCCCTCTACACGGAGGACAGTCCCTCCACCCGATTCTCCGGCCAGGATCGAATTGCGATGCGTCTGTGGTACGACCGCTGGCACTCGGATGGCGTGTTCTGCGTGGTCTATAGTGAACACGACGCCCATTGTGAAGCCGATGGCGTGGTCGGTGGGATGCGGCGGAGGGCGGGAAGGCGGTAGGAACTGAGGCGGTAGGGCGGGAAGGCGGTAGGAACTGAGGCGGTAGGTGAAGCGGCGGTAGGAACTGAGGCGGTAGGGCGGTAAGGCGGGAAGGCGGTAGGTGAAGCGGCGGTAGGAACAGAGAGGCGATAGGTGAAGCGGCGGTAGGAACAGAGAGGCGATAGGTGAAGCGGCAGTAGGTAGTATTCCGCCTCTAATTCACCGCCTCTCTTCTTACAGTCTTCCTTCTTCCTTCTTAGCGCCTCCTTACCGCCTCCCCTTCTACCGCCGCTTTACCTACCGCC
>DATFFX010000271.1:0-2460 GCA_035249825.1 Gemmatimonadales bacterium
GAATGAAGATGGTACCGTGGTCGTTGTGTTCAACGGCGAGCTCTACAATTACCAGAGCCTGTATGCCGAGCTGGTCGCGAAAGGGCATCGGTTCAGCACCCGCTCCGATACCGAGGTGCTCGTGCACCTGTACGAAGACGAGGGCGAGAGAATGGTCCAGAGGCTTCGCGGTATGTTCGCGTTTGCCATCTGGGATCGAACTCACGCCCGGCTGTTGCTCGCGCGAGACCACTTCGGGCAGAAGCCGCTCTTCTATACCGAGGCAGGCGGAGAGCTCACCTTCGCCTCGGAGATAAAGGCACTGCTGGCTGATGATCCATCGCTCGCGGAGCTCTCTCCCCGAGCGCTGGACCAGTATCTCACGATGCGGTTCGTGCATCCGCCCGAGACCTTCTTCAATCGGGTCCGCGCTCTCCCCCCCGCGCACTACCTGGTATGGGAGAACTCCCGCTTTCGCATCCAACGCTACTGGGATCTGAGCTACGGTCCCAAGTGGACTTTCTCTGAAGCGGAAACGCTGGAGCGCATCGATGAGCTTCTCGCCGAGACCGTGAAGCTCCACCTGTTGAGCGACGTGCCGGTGGGAGCCTTCCTGAGCGGTGGGCTCGACTCCACTCTGATTGCATCCTACGCCGCGCGCACACTGGGCTCGGAGCTCAGGACATTCTCGATGGGGATTCCCTACCGCGACCTCAACGAGCTGCCCTATGCGGCCGCCGTGGCGGCTCGCTATGGAACCCGGCATTACGCGGAGGAGGTGACCCCCAGCGTGGTGGACGATCTGCCGCGCCTGGTATCCGCGCTCGATGAACCGGCCGACCCCCTCTCGATCTGCCTTCTGCATCTGGCCAGGATGACGGCGCGCCATGTGAAAGTGGTGCTCGGGGGCGATGGTGGTGATGAGCTGTTCGGCGGGTACGACCGGTATGCCGCAAACCGGTGGCTGGATAGCTACCGGGCGATCCCCGAGGCGATTCGCAATGTGGTGGCAAGTCAGGTGCTTCGGCGGTTGCCGGATCAGTTCACTTTCAAGAGCCTGACCCACAAGCTCAGGTGGGTGGACCTGATGGCACGGAAGACCGGCGGGGAACGGTATGCTGAGAGTCTGCAGTTCTTCTGGTTCAACGAGGCGCATCGGAGCGAGTTGTATACCCCCGGTTTCCGGCACCAGCTGCTCGGCACCAGGCCGGATGCCTGTCTCGTGGACCTCTATGCGGCACCGAACGCCGATGATCCGATCGACCGGATGATGTACGTGGACTCGGCTTCGCGGCTGCCGGGGCAGTCGCTTACTATCCTGGACCGCGCAACCATGGCGTACAGCCTGGAGTCCCGGTCTCCCTTCCTGGACCCTCGCTTCGCCGAGTTCATGGCAAGGGTGCCGGCCGGGCTCAAGATTCGTGGCCATCAACTGCGTTACCTGGAGCGAAGACTCGGCGAACGGTATCTGCCTTCCGAGGTTCTACGCCGGAAGAAGCAGGGTTTTGCGTCGCCGCTGATGTATATCCTGGAGAATGAGGTGAGGACTCTGGCGCCGCGCCTGCTTCACCGAAGCGAGTTGGTCCAGGCCGGCTACCTGCGTGGAGAGCGGGTCAAACAGATCGTCGATGAGCATCTGGCCAGGCGATACGATCACGGCAATCGGATCTGGCTTCTGCTGAGTGCCGAGGTTTGGTACCGGCGTTACATCGGCGGGCGCTCCGAGGCCGATCTGGAGATCGAGCTGGCCGACAGGATGGCAGAGGCTCCAGCGCTCCTCACCAGGAGCGCTTCATGAGCTCGCGGACGAACCCGGTGTCATTTGCGGTTCCGAACGACGAAGGACGGAGTTCGGCGGCCACGCTTCTACTCTCTTCCTACGACTGGGAAGGTGATCGGGAGACGATTACGCTGGGCGATGCCATCGCCCGCTTTCGTGACGTGAACGGGTATGTGGGGCTGCCGATTCCCGCTAAGCCTCATTTCTTCAAGCTGTTTCGCAAGCTGATCAACGGCTCACGCGCCCCCGAGAAGATCTATCTGGTACACGACGCGTCGCACGTACTCACCGGCACAACATTTACTCACGACGAGCCGCCGCTGGTGCTCCTGGCGGCGGAAGCAGCAGAGCAGGGACTTTATTTCGCGTCCAGGGGAGTGCCGAAGGCAGTAGGCTGGATTCTGTTTTACGGCGGTGCCTTTGTGGAATGTGCTCGGCGCATCGCCTCATTTCGCCAGGTGGGCCGCGGTGTTGCACTGGGCATCTTCAGTCGAGCCTACGATTACGCCCGACGCAACCGATTAACCAACCTCTTCGACCTCCCCGTCGATGAGTTATGGCAGCTTCCAGTAGCCGAGGCGCGCCGCAGGCTCGGCATGCCGGAAGGCGGCGTTTCTGCCGAAGTGTACCGCGGGATCGCCATCCAGCCATCGCTGGCGAATTCCCTTCGGGCGGAATGGAGGCAGTTCAATATTTCAAGG
>DATFFX010000272.1:0-2757 GCA_035249825.1 Gemmatimonadales bacterium
AACACCGGCTTCCCCAATGACGCTGCCTCGAAGACCGTCTCCTCTGATACTGGTCGGGCCAGCTCCTCGATGGCCCGGCCGAAGCCGCGCCTCCAGATCCGGCTCCCTTCCACGACCGCCATCGCTAGTCCTGGTACCGAGGCGAGCTCGAGTAGGCGCGGTAAGTTCCGTAGCAGGTCGGCGTTAGGCTGCCAGTTGGGCGCGATCGCGGCCGCGGCGGCCTGAAGGGGCCACGCGACGCCGGCACGTGCCGTGGCTAGCAATGCGCCGGTACTCCCCAGCATGAAGTGGCGACGGCTCAAGGGCATTGTGAAGCCTCGTCATGACCCTACGCAGGATCGCCTGGTGCGTTTCGCGTGTGGCCCTCAGCGCTCGACGCACTTCCTCTAGATGGCTGTTGCACAAAAAAGGTTGCGTGTCGCAGTCCGGGGGGACATATGGTAGAGAGGAGGTCCGCGTGAACGTTGTGCAGGGGGAACTTTTTTGCAGAATCCGAGCGGGATGATCCGGTGGTTTGCTGGCCTACTCCAATCCGCCCAGCGCCTGACGCACCGTCCTCATCATCTCGTCCAGCGTGAATGGCTTTTCGATGGTGTGCACCGCTCCCAGCAGCGTAGCATTGCCGAGCAGATCGAGTCGCCTCGTCTGACCACCACCGGACATGGCGATGATGCGAGTCCCCGGGGTGTACGTCAAAAGCTCGATGATCATCTCGATACCGTCCTTCTCCGGCATATGCAGGTCGGTGATCACGAGATCACCACCGCCGTCACGCCACAGGCGAAGAGCCTCAACCCCGTCGCGCGCCTGGGTGACACGATATCCAGCGCGGCTGAGCAGGATGTGCAGAGCGCGGCGAATTCCTGGATCGTCATCTACAACCATGATGCGCTGGCCGCTGATGCTGACCATTCGAGCTCCGAGCTGATGCCGTCAGAAAACGTTTCTCAGTAAGACCGAGCGCAGGTAGTGGGCCATGTACTCACGTGGCTGAAACGATGAGGCTTAGCTTCTTCGACGTCGTGGACTGCCGGCGTGAGTTGCCATGCCAGCGGCGATTTCTGTGCAGACGGCGGCAGCTCGGAAAGTTCAAAGGCCGGAAGCGTCACTTTTCTGGTCACCGGCAGGGTGGTGACGCTTTGGTGAGACGCCGCACGCACTTGAGCTCACGCTACTACGATGATGTCACCTTCCTCGACAGAGGTGTTGTCACTCGGTGGGTTCGAGAGCCAAGGCTAAGCTGCATGGCAGCAAATGGTTAACAAACCGTATCAGGGTGGCTCAGGACCTGCCAGATGTCGAGGCACTCATCCCTGTACCGGAAGGCCTATGGCTTGGCGAATAATCGGGATCGGCCGCTGTATGGGAGCAGTCGCAGTGTTGGCTGTTGGAAGTGCGACGGGGCTCAGCGGTCAGGTCGGTATCTCCTCTAGTGTGGCACAGGTGGCCTTGATTGCGAGGGCTGTTCCGCTCGTAACTCTTCATGCGGTGGGACGCCCGCGCCAGACGGAACGCCGGGGTAATCTCAGGTCGGCAGTTGTGAGCCTCCATTTCTCAGCCAACAGCGCTCACCGACTGATCGTGCGGAACACCAGCACCGGGGACAGCTCACGGGTGTGGGTTCGCGTGGTGGACGGGACCTACGCGGAGCTAGTTCCCGGAGCAGTCCTGCGTATCGCTCGGAGTGGTGGTTCAACCCGAGTCATAGAGCGGGAAATCAGCTATCGGATAGAATCCAACAGTGAGAACGCGGAACTCGAGCTGCCGGTGCGCTACGAGATCGCGGTAGATCCAACGCTATAGCGTCTCGTCGTTCAAGTCGCAGCCTGCTCTGTCCGAAACTGGGAATGATCCGGCTGCCGAAGGAGAGGGTCTCCTGGAAGGTTGAACCGGCACCCGCCGGATCACTTTTCAACCTCAGGGAGTTTGGTCATGCGCCATGGGTCTGCCTGCTGGTCTCTTCTCTTCATCGTTGGATTGGGTTTCACTCCATCCACTGAGAATCCAATCGTTTCCGCCCCGGTCGACGCGCGACCAGGAGTCGCCTTCTTCGAGCCCCCGAAATCGATCGGAACCCCGCTGGACGATCTGGTCCGTATCTACAGCGGCCCCGGTTTAGCCAGCCGGATCGCTGGCCGGATCAGGCTCGACACCGATACTTCACTCCGCCCTGCTACCCGCGAACTGATCCGCAGGCGCCTAGCGCAGGTTAGCTAGCCAGGAGCTGTCTCCACCACCATGGGGGTCAGCGCATCGACCCCCACCCCGTACGTACTTGATCCTCCCAGCCGGGAAAATCCGCGTAACCTTCAGGTGACAACCACCTCTCGCCCGGAGCTCCAGGGATCTGGAGGATGCGACGCCGGCCCGCTACGCTTGGTCATGGCGGCAGATCTCTCGCAGGCCTGAACCAGGAGGAACATCATGGCCCAGACCAAACGGACCGAAGAAAAGCGTCAGAACCCTCAGTCGTTGCGCCTTCGCTCGATCACGCCGACCTACACCGTCAATGACCTGGAGCGGAGCGTCGCATGGTATCGTGACGGGCTCGGATTCTTCGTGGGCGAGCGCTGGGAAGAAGGCGGGCGGCTTCAGGGGGTGATGCTCAAGGCCGGTACCTGTGAGTTCGGCCTCTCACAGGACGATTTCTCCAGGGGCCGGGATCGCATGAAGGGGATTGGATTCCGGATCTGGTGCAATACCAGCCAGGACGTGGACGCAATAGCCGCCCGGTTGCGGGCCTTCGGCGGGAAGATT
>DATFFX010000273.1:0-2449 GCA_035249825.1 Gemmatimonadales bacterium
GAGGTGGTCGGCACGGGGGGCGTTACCGGCAAGGCTCGGGTGGTCCGGGCTTCACCGGTGATCGATCCTGCCAGCGGCACCCGCGAGGTCATTCTCCAGCTCACCCCGGGCCACCGGCTGACGCCGGGAAGCAGCGTCACCGTGAAGGTCGGTTCAGAGGCGCGCCAGGTCGTGACCATCCCCAAATCGGCTGTGGATAGTGAAGGGTACGCTCTGGTGTGGTCCGCGGAGCGCACGACCTTGCGGCCCCTCAGCCTGGGCGCCGAGCTGCCGGGAGACCGGATCGAGGTGATCAGCGGGCTCTCCTTCGGAGAGAAGGTCGTCCGGACTGCGCCGTGACGATCCGAGCGAAGCTGCGTGACGATCTGGTGCTGGTAGAGCAGACCTACCGAGGCGAACAGAGCTACATCGTAAAAGATCCGCAAACGCGGAAGTACTTCCGATTCCGCCCGGCCGAAGTCATGGTCATGGGGATGCTCGATGGCGAGCACACCCCGGCGGAGGCAGCGGCGGCGCTCCTCGAGGAAGGCCTCCGCGTTTCAGCGGCTGGTGTTGAGGCTTTCGCCAGGAAGCTCGGCTCGATGGGGCTGTGCGAGCGCACCCTCCGGGAGCGTTCGGTGCTCCAGATGGAGCGGCTTCGGGCCGAACGGCGGCGGCGGATCAAGCCGAGTCTGTTTCAAGGCGATCTTCTGCGCCTTCGCTGGTCCGTCGGCGACCCTGACAAATTCTTCGACCGCTGGATGCCCCGGCTGGCGTTTTTCTTCAGCCGACCCTTTATCATCGCGTCCATCGCCCTGTTCGCCGTTTACCTGCTGATTCTCGGGTTGAAGTGGCCGGAGTTTTCCCGTACTCTGGCCGACCTCTACAGCCTGAATGTCGACGCAAGCACGCTGCTGGTTTTCTGGCTGAGCGGAACTTTCATTATCGTCGTTCATGAGCTGGGACACGGCTTTACCTGCAAGCATTTCGGCGGGCAGGTCCACGAGATCGGTGCCATGCTCATCTATTTCGAACCAGCCTTCTTCTGTAATGTGAACGACGCCTGGACCTTTCCCGAGCTACGCTCCCGTTTATGGGTCACGGCTGCGGGTTCGTGGATTCAGCTGGTCATTGCGAGCCTGGCGGCAATCGTGTGGTGGGCCGCTGCCCCGGGAACGGTGCTTTCCGAGGCGGCGTTTGCGGCGGTACTGATCGGCGGCTTTACCACCGTTCTGATGAATGCGAACCCCCTCATTCCGCTCGACGGCTACTACGCCCTCAGCGACTACCTCGAAGTCCCCAACCTGCGCCAACGCGCTTTCGCCTACCTCGGGTGGCTGGTAAAGACCCGGGTGCTCCGGCTCGAGCTGCCGCAGCCTCCTGCTGATATGCGGGAGCAGCGCGTCTTCGTGATATATGCCATTCTGGCGATCGTGTACATCACCATGATCCTGACGTTTGTCGCTGCAACCGTATTCGGCTGGCTCAGCCGGTGGCTGGGAGCAGTAGGCGTGCTGGTGTTCGCCGTCGCGCTCTTCGCCATGCTTCGCGGGCCGATCCAGTCGGGATACCGGACCCTCCGCCTGGCCATGCGCCAGCAGGACTGGTCCTCGCCGATCAGAAAGGGACGCCGTTTCCTGCTCATCGGCCTACCGGTGGTGCTCGTAGTTGGTGCCCTGGTGCCCTGGCCCATCGTGGTCACCGGCCGATTTACCGCTGCTCCGCTGTTTTCGATGCCCCACGCCGCGCCCGACAGCGGCATCGTGCAGCGGGTCATGGTACGCGAAGGAACCCGGGTATCTGCAGGGGCTCCCCTCTTTCATATCCGAAACCTCCCGCTGGAGCGGGAGCTGATCACGGGCCAACGGGTCAGCGACTCTCTGGCAGTGCGCTCAGCCGAGGCTCGCGGCCTGGGCCGCTTTGCCGCCGCGGCCGAGATCGATGCGGAGCGGGCGGTCGAGGAGGCCAGGCTCGCGGGGCTGAAAGAGAGAGCGGAGCGGCTCCGCATCCGGGCCCGGGGCAAAGGAGTCGTCGTGACCCCGCGACCGCAGGAGCTCACTGGGCGCTGGGTCTCGAACGGAGAGATCGTCCTGCAACTCGGTCAAGCCGATTCGGTCGAGATCCGCATTCCACTGGATCAGGCGGGTGGCACCCTGATTCGTCCCGGGGCTCCGGTCCGGCTGCTGCCCGACGCTACCCTTCATCAGCCTGGCAGCGGCCATGTCGCCTCGGTATCGACTGCCGCGAAAGGAGCGGATGCAGTCGAGGTTCGCCTTCGGGTGCCGGCGGCCGAGGGACTGCTTCCCGGCATGACCGGCCGGGCCAGCGTCACGCTGAGGAATTCAAACCTGTGGGGAGCGCTCTGGTGGAACATCCGGCGCGGTGTTCGTACCGACATTTTCCTGTAGGCCTGCCAGTCTTGCGGGAGGGCTGGTAACAGGCAACCATTGATCAGCACCGTCAAAGGGGG
>DATFFX010000274.1:0-5509 GCA_035249825.1 Gemmatimonadales bacterium
CATCGGTGACACCGATCAGCCCTTCGGCCACCGAGACCACGTTCTCGATGTGGCAGCGCTCGTCCGAGGGCTCGCAGACCGCTCGGCTCACCCAGAAGTCAGCCGTCTCCCGAATCACGGGGAACCCTTCAGCCGCAAGCCAGCCGGAGTCGGCGGTCGCCAGGTAATACTGCCATTGCGCCAGAGCGACGTCTCCATTGACGTGGATCTCGGAACGGGCGTTCTGGACCGCGAAGTGTGGAGTCGTCTCGACGCCACGCTCATCGGCCTCCCACGGATACATTGCGCCCCGAAAGCCGTTCAGCTTTGCATTCTCGCGGGCTGCCGCCAGGGTGCGAGTGCGGAATGCCACGAGGGAATGCGCGATATCGGGATGGGTGAGCAGCAGCGGCGGGAACATCCAGGTATCGGAGTCCCAGAAGATGTGACCATAGTAGCCGGCGCTGGAGAGTCCCATTGGAGGGATGCCGAGTTTCGTGCCGGAACCGGCGCTGCAGAGGAGATAAAACAGCATCGAGCGGACCACCCGCTGGAGCTCGGGGTTCCCTTCGACTTCGATATCCGTTTCCCACCGCCTGAGCCAGGCGCGAGCGTTGTCCCGGACCAGGCGATCGAACCCGCGGGCCCGCCCCGCCTCGACCTCGCGACGAGCCTGCTCCAGCGGCTGCTGCGCCTCATCCGACGACACGCTGCTGACCAGTTGCGAGAAGGTGTAGGTCCTTCCGGCAGACGCATCGAAGCCGATCTCGACGAGCGCCGTATCGCCCGAGGCGATCGTACTGGTGACGGGGTTGCGAAGATTCATGCCCCACGTGATGGCGGCGACCTGGCCCAGAACAGTCGTGCGCCCCACCGGCGTTGACGTCATCTCCAGCCGGGCGCCCGACCGGTCACGGCGGGATTCGCGGGAGCGGACCACCATATGTCCCGGATACCAGATGTCGCCTGGCTTCCAGGAGGGATCGGCCCGCGGCAGCCTGGCCAGGGGAAGGCGCTCGGGGGGTGGCCAGCCGGTGAGTGCAAATCGCACCCGCATCCGTCCCGCCTGCTGTGGAATCACCTCCAGGCGGCTCACCGCGAGGCTGGGGTCGGCTCGGGAGACGAACTGCTCGACTCGTATCCCGGTGCGCGCGCCCCCATTCACCCAGTCATAGCTGGTCCGGACCGTGCCGCTTCGCATGTCCAACACTTGATCGTAGCGACGGACCGATCCATCCGGAGCCGGATGCGGGGTGATCCAGTCATGACCATCGAAAATGCCAATGCCGTTCCAGGCCGGCATTGCAACGATGCGCGGCACGTCATCCGTGCCATGCTCGTAGAGACCTGCCTTGTACGATGGAGCGGCACCGATACCCAGCGGAGGGATCACGACCCCGATTCGTCCGTTGCCGATGAATGGAGATGGTGAGCGCCGCACGTCGGCTGTATGCAGGAGAAAGCTGGAATCGTTGGGCGTCTGGGCTGCCGCTGCACCAGACGGTAGGATCTGAGCGTAGAGTACCAGACCCAGGAGGTTCAATTGCACTCTCATTCGAAAATCCTCTACCAGCAAACCGGCGGCGGGCCACAGGGACCCGCCGCCGGCAGTGGCGCTTCAAGATCGGTTGCTGGGGCTCAGGGCTGCGAGCCGCCACCTCCGAAATCGTACTCGATAGATGCTTGAAAGCGACGGGGCAGAAGCGGGCGGGCGAAAAAGATTGGACTGCCGCCGGACTGGACTATTCGAGGGTTCCCTTCCTCTAGGCCTTTGCTCTGGAAAGCGTTCAACAGATCCACATTGATCCTGACGCCGGCCCTCGGAATGGCAAACCCAGCTCCGAAGTTGAAGTAGTTGTAGGACGGCAGCTTGGTATCGGCGACTCTGTCGCGCGGTGCTTCGACGAACCGCTCACCGACCCAATGCCAATCAGCCTTGAACTGCAGGCCGGCCGCCTGCCGTGGTGAGTAAAGCGCGACCAGGTTGCCGATCGTGGTTGGTGCCAGAGCTAGCCTTTCGCCGACAATGCTGTCGATACCAGGGCCCTGCTCGGCCTCCATCAGGGTGCCACTGGCGATGAGTTGAAGTCCTTCAACCGGGCTGGCAACCGCCTCCAGCTCGGCGCCAAAGGAGCGACTCTCTGGATCCTGCGTGATCCGCCATGTAGTAGCCCCTGTGACCGGATCGATGATGGCACCCTGGCCGGTTACGTTCTTGAGCTTGGTGTAGAATCCGTTCGCCGCCAATCCCACTCGGCCGGCAGCGTACTTAACTCCTGCTTCGACAGCTTGGACCTCCTGCGACTCGAAGATGTCTACCTGTGCCTGGGATGCGGCGTTTAGAAAGGCATCCAATTCAGGCATCTTGTAGCCGCGGGCACCCGAGCCATACAGCGATAGGCTCTCATTGACCCGATAGTTGAGGCCGAGGGAAGCCGACCAATCGGTGATACCGCTGTTCAGGTGTTTGAACGTATTGTTCCCAAACGTGATGTTGTCGTAAGGTGTCGCTGGATTTGCGTCGAGATCGACTGGCGAAGTGCGTTCCGAAGTCTGAACAAAGTCGTTGAATTCGACCCGGACGCCCAGGTCGGCCCGCAGCTGGTCGGTGACCTGGACAGAGCCGCCGAGCACGCCGGAAACGATGGTCGCGTGTCCCGACCCGTTCGTGTAGCCGGAAAGGAAACTCTTAAATCCGTTCTGGGTGATATTTACCGGTGCGCCACCCCCCGCAGGAGTGACTACCAGATCGAGGAAGCGCGGAATGTCTCGGATGTCGGTCAGGATGTCGGTAAAGAACCAACGGTTATCCTGGGTGTAGTGGGCGAAATATCCCCCGATTGAGAGCAAATGCGGCCCGAAGCTTCGCCGCAACGTGAGCTGATTCTGAACCGCGGAAATAGGCTTCTCGACGTGCCATTCACCCTGCCTGGCAACCAGCCCATTCGGTGTGTCAAAGGGGAGTGGATTGCCTTGGGCATCGAGGTGGTTGGTGAAGAAATACTGGCCGGTGCTGCCGGCGGGGAAACCGAGTCCCCCTGATCCTACCGGAGCCGTGATGTAGTCTGCCGCAGTGAACAGGTTACCGTTGGGTATGGCGTTCCATTCCTGATCGTTCTGCATGACCCCCGCCGTGTTCTGCAAGTGCCAGTCATCTGCTAGATCGAGCGACACATCGGCCGCAAACCACGTCCCCTTGGTCTTGAGTCCGTGGTCTAGCGGTAGCGTCAGCGTGCCGGTCGGGGTAGGTACGCGAATATCTACTCCTTCGGGCGTGACCATCGAGCCATAGTTGCTGAAGCCAGGTACGTACTCAGGATCGTCTGGATTGGTGAAGGGAAGCGGAACGATGAACAGGTTCTGATCGTCGAGGTACTTGACGGAGAAGCGAAGATAGCCGTTGTCGAGCAAGCGAGTGATGTTGCCCTTCAACTGCCCGCCTCGAATTCCGGGGAAGCCTGGGTCGCGCACTCCCTGATCGTAGCGGTAGAAGCCACCCACATTGAAGCGCCAGTCATCACCAAATGGCCCGTTCATGTTGAGATCGTACCGGGCCAGCCCCTGAGTAGCTCCCGTGGCCCGCATAGTCCCACCGAACACCGAGCCACCTGACTTGTTGATCAAGTTGACGATAGCGCCTGGGGTGTTAGAGCCGAAGAGCGGTGAGCTCCCGCCTCTGACCACCTCCACGCGCTCGACGTTAGTATCGTAACGGAACAAGTTGTCGGCGTTCATGAAGGAGGTGTGCATGGTGGGGAACACCGGGAGGCCGTCCTCCAAAAACGCTACATATGGCACCCCCAGGATGCCACGGATAGTGATGTTCTGATTGACTTCCCCGCCCGAACTCTCCACCCGGGTGAAACCCGGCACATAACGCAGCATTTCGGTGGTGCTCCGGGGCGCTGCGGCCTCGATCTCCGTGGCTGTGAGCGTTGTTACTGCCACGCTTGCGTCGAGATTAGTTCGGGGCGATTGCGTTCCGGTGACCACCATAGTCTCGAGCTGAAGCGGATCCCGGCGGAGGGTAAAGTTCTGAATGGTTCGCTGTCCCGCTGCCACTTCGACACTCTCCGACTCGGGCCGGTAGCCCAGCAGGCGACCCTGGAGCGTGTGGGTACCGGCGGGAACCCGCGGGAGCACGTACTCGCCGTTCGCCCGAGTTTGGGTGCCCATGGTGCTGCCGGGAATCGCCACCTGGGCTCCAACCAGCGGGTCGCCCTGGTCATCGATCACCCTGCCGCCGATGCTGCCGGTTTGCTCTCCCGCCTGTGCCGCCGCCGTCGATCTTCCAGCTGATATAGAAACGAGAGACGCAAGGGTCAGTGCAATGAGGCGGTGCGAGCAGGGGGGTCGAGCCGAACGCGAGCTCCATATCATGGCGGCATCCTCCATTTCTTTCGAGAGTTCCGCGATTGGGCGCACCTCACAAAGGGAGAACGAGCACTGCAAGAGGGTGGGGAGCGCCTTGGCGCCTGTGACTGTGTGAGACGTCCCACAGGGACATCCCAGAGCCCATACTGGCAGTTTATGAAGAAACCGTCAACTACCTTTTTTAGCGTTCGAGCCCGAGGCGGCGCTCCCGCTCCTCGGTCGCCTGCCCTTCGGGGCTCAGGGTGGGGTGGGGGAGCACCCTGCGGCCGCCACGGGCGGCGCCGAACAGCAGAATCAGGCCGAAGATCAGCATGACCAGGCCCCACCACAGGTTGACGTTTACCGAAAGCGAGCGCACGTAGTGGCTTGCGTCCCCCGCCGTGGCCAGCCCATAGCCACCCAGCAGTAGTCCGAGTGCGGTGAACAGCGCACCGATCGGCCACCGAAGATCCAGGGCGGTTGCACCGCTCATGACACGCCTCCTAGTAGAACACAAAGTTCAGGGCCACCGTGAGTCCGAGTACGGCTACCGCCAGCACCCACGGACGCTGGATCCACCGAAGCCCGGTGTCCGATGGTCTCGGCGTGAGGGAGTACACCAGGCCGCGAAGCTCGTCGGCCGGCCGGGGACGGGTTGCCAGGCTCACGACCACCGTCACGACCAGGCACGTCGTCCAGGCGATGATAGCGGTCCAGAAGGTCTGGGCCAGCTCGCTGGGATAGGTGTGCAGCACGCCGAAGAATCCGCCCTTCACCCCTGGATGGGCACCGGCAGCGAGTGTAAGGCCATGATGCACCGCCGCGGCGATCGTTCCCGCCAGGAGCCCGGTGAACGCGCCATGTCCCGTGCTCCGCCGCCAGAACATGCCGAGCGCAAAGGTGGCGAACAGCGGCGCGTTGACGAATGCGAAGACCAGCTGCAACAGATCCATGATGTTGTTGAAGGCGCTGGCCAGGTATGCCGCTGCGACCGACAGCAGGATTCCCCCCACAGTCGCGATCCGTCCCATCATGAGATAGTGCCCGTCCGATGCGCCACGCCGGATGTGGCTCTGGTAGATGTCGTAGGTCCACACGGTGTTGAAGGCGGTGACGTTTCCCGCCATCCCCGACATGAACGAGGCCAGCAAAGCAGTCAGCCCCAGACCCAGCATGC
>DATFFX010000275.1:0-5873 GCA_035249825.1 Gemmatimonadales bacterium
GTTGGTTCCGACCCTTGCTGCTCTCCTGGTCACAATTCTGGTGCTGTTGTTGGTGGAGGTGCTCACGGTGATGCGGCACAATCCGGGGATCGCAAAACGATGATTCGACTCGCTCGTTCGTCGGCACTCACCCTGGCTTTCACGGCGGCTGGGGCGTTCCTGGGCCTGCCGGTTCAGGCGCAGGAATCCACCGCTGAAACCGCGCACGAGATGGTAGCGCCCTCCAGCCAGCACGAGGCCACCAGTAATCAGATCGACATCGCCCACCATATCGGGAACTCGCACGAGGTCGAGACCCCCTTCGGCGTCATTCACCTGCCTGACAATTGGAAGGTGCCGCTGGGCACGAATGCCGATGGCCAGCCACGCTACCTGGATCTGTCCCCGACCAAGCACCTCGTGTTTCTGCTCCTGTCCGCGGTGCTGGTAACGCTGGTACTGGTTCTGAGCGGGCAGACTATCGCCCGCGCGCAAGCCGGGGGTCGGCCGCCGAGGGGTTTCGCTGGCGCCATGGAAGCAATGGTCCTCTGGGTGAGACAGGAACTGGTGCTGCCCAACGTCGGCCATCACGGCGAGGGATACGCCCCGTACCTGATTACCGTCTTCTTCTTCATCCTGGCTATGAACCTGCTGGGACTTCTGCCCTGGGGCGCTACGGCAACCAGCAACATCTCGGTGACCGCGGCACTGGCCGTGATGGCCTTCGTCGTCATCGAATTGACAGGGATGCGGACGCTCGGATTCAAGGGCTATATGAATACGATCTTCTATCTCCCTCCGGGTCTGCCTGGCGGTCCTGGTGGCGCGGTGCTGAAGGTCATTCTGCTGGTAGTCATGACGCCCATCGAGCTGATCGGCAAACTTGCGAAGCCCTTTGCGCTGGCCGTCCGGCTCTTCGCCAACATGACGTCAGGGCACGTACTCGTGCTGGCACTGCTGGGCCTCACCTTCCTGTTCCAGAGTTATCTGGTCGGGGTGGGCGCATCCTTACTGGCGACCGGAGTGATGGTGCTCGAGGTGTTCGTCGCTTTTCTTCAGGCGTTCGTGTTCACCCTGCTGACCGCCGTGTTCATCGGCTTGATGAGGGCAGAGCATTAGAGGCGGGGCAGCGGGGCGGCGGGGCGGCGAGGCAGGACCGAATGAACTGAAGTCTAGCTGAGGACGAGTTCAGCGGGACCGGAGCAGCGTGTGGAGCGCAGTTCTTGTCGAACAGCCCCGCTGCCCCGCTGCCCCGCTTCTGCGAAAGCCAGCGAGCGTTCGCGCTGGGCTGAGACAGTACTCCGCCGAATGGCGGACGAAGCCCGCTGTTTCCGGCGCCGCCGGAGACGCCGGCGGGTTACCAGGGCAGGGTCGTTTCGGGAGATGCGGCCTACGCATGGCGAGCGCACACGACTATTCGGTCTCCCGCTCATGATGGAGTCAACATGCTGTACATGCTCGCTCTTCTGCAGGAGGCAGCCACCGCCTCCGCCGCGACCGGCAGGGGCCTCGGTCTCATTGGCGCCGGACTCGCCGCCGGCCTGGCGGTTCTTGGTGCCGGCGTGGGGATTGGCCGTATCGGCGGCTCGGCAACTGAAGGCATTGCCCGCCAGCCGGACGCAACCGCGCGGATTCAGACGGCCATGATTATTGCCGCCGCGCTGATCGAAGGCGTGGCCCTGTTCGTGGCGGTGATCGGGTTCCTGATTCAGTCGAAGATCACGTTTTGAGGAAGGTCGAGGGTCGAGGGTCCGGGGTCCAGGTTTCTTCCTGGACTCTTGACCCCAGACTCTAGACTCTAGACAGGAGTCTTTCATGCTCTCGCTCATTCTTGCCCCGATCCAGGAAGGTCATGCCGCCGGGGGTCCGCTGTCGGTGGAGCCCGGCTTGATGATCTGGACCGTGGTTGTCTTCCTCCTGCTCCTTCTCATCCTGAAGCGCTTCGCGTTCCCTGCCCTGCTGGGTGCGGTGGAAGCCCGCGAGCGCGCGTTGCAACAGCAGCTGGACGAGGCAGAGCGCAACCGGGCCGAGTCGGCAGCGCTGCTGGAGGAGCATAAGAAGCTCCTCACCGAGGCGCGGACCCAGGCTCACGGGTTACTGGTCGAGGCTCGTACCAGTGCCGAGAAGGAACGGGCGCTGGCGATGGAGAAGACGCAACAGGAGCAGCAGCAGCTCCTCGAACGGGCGCGGCGCGACATAACGGCCGAACGCGACCGCGCCATCGCCGACCTTCGACGCGAGGCTGTGGACCTGTCCCTGGCCGCAGCGTCGAAGCTGATCGGCGAGCGGCTCGGCTCGGATACCGATCGTAAGCTGGTTCAGGAATACCTCACCAGCCTGGACTCACGTTGAGAACCGAGACGATCGCCCGCAACTACGCGGAGGCGCTGTTCGACATCGCGGGGCGCAGCGGGCAGGCTGAGCGCTATGCCGAGCTGATCGATGCGATAGCCGCGGCGGTAGAGACGGTGCCCAGGGTCAAGGCAGTCCTGATGTCGCCCCGGGTTCCCAAGGCCGAGAAGGCGAGGTTTCTGGGAGCGGCACTGAAGGATGCCCCGCGAAACTTTGTTCTCTGGCTGCAGGCGGTGGTGAAGCGGGGCCGGCAGGGCATTCTGCGTGAAATTGCGGCGGAGTATCTTGCGCTGGTGGACGAGAAACTCAACCGCGTACGGGCCTCCGTGACCCTCGCGCGGGAGCCTGACGAGAAGCTGAGGAAAACGATCGAGGAGAACCTGAGCCGGCAGCTCGATAAGCAGGTCATTGCGGCTTACCTGGTGGACCCCGAGATCCTCGGCGGTGCGATTGTACGGGTAGGCGACCGTGTGCTGGACGGCTCAGTGCGCCGTCGAATGACGAAGCTGCGGCGCCAGCTTTTGAAATGACCCCTGGAACTCTTGACTGAAGGCCACCCCGAGGGTGGCCTTTTGCTTTCCGGACCCCTAAGGCGGTCGCCTGTACCATGTGACTCAGTCCAGAGTGTTGGTCAGATCGTAGTCGATGCCGTGGACTTCCAACAAGGACAGGTACTCCCCGGTAAAGGGCCGTTCGCGGTGGTGTTGTTCCTGATTACGGATGTAATCCCGGAGAGCGGTATCGTCCGGGCCGCTCACGCTGAATGCCGCGTACCCGTGCTGCCACTTGAATTCCCGTCTGTGCGGGAAGCTTCGATGAATCCACCGTGCTGTCGAGGATTTGGTTACGCTGACCAGCTCCGGTATGGTGACCGTTGCCGGGGGCTCCACGTAGAGGTGAACGTGATCCCGAACTCCGCCCGCACAGAGCAGCCGGCCACCCTTGCGCGCGATGATCGTGTCCGCACAGGCAAACAGCCGTGAACGCCACTCGGGATCGAGCCATGGCCTCCGATCTCTGGTTGCCCAGACGAGATGAACCCGAAGTGATAGGTGCGTATGCGACATCGGAGTGATCTGCAACTCGTGAGAGGTCATTGGGCCTTCACGGTAACACGTCGATGCACGCCTCCTGGGAGCCGGCGTGCGCATTGTGGTGCCAAATTCCCCGGTGAAGCCGTATGTTTCTCGCCGAGCCTGCTCCGCTGAACCCCCAAATCCCGAGTCATTCGTGATCGGCTTCGCGCTTCTCCTGCTCCAGCAATCATCGCCACCGCCCCAACCGAGTACCTACTGGCAGCAAAGAGTCGCCTATCAAATCACGGCGCGTCTGGACGAGCCGAGCGGCGAACTGAGCGGAACCCAGCGTGTTCACTACATCAACCGTTCACCCGACACCCTTACGACCTTCTCGCTACACCTGTTTCTCAATGCGTTCCGCCCCGGATCGCGCTGGGCTGCGGCTGATTCTGCCGAGGGGCGGCGCCGCTTCAACGACCTGCGCGATCCCGACTATGGATTCAATCACGTTCGCAATGTGCGCATCATGGGAGCGCGGGTACGGCCAATGTATCCGTTCGCGCCGGATAGCACGGTGGTGCGGTTTGACCTGCCGCAGCCGCTGCTGCCGGGCGACTCGATCTTCATGGACATGGATTGGGATGCCCGGCCTTCCACCACCCCGCGACGTCAGGGCAGGCAGGGCAGGCGGTTCGACTTCGCCCAGTGGTTTCCCAAGGTGGTCGTCTACGATCGTTATGGATGGGCGGAACGCCCGCTCTACCCGGCGGGAGAGTTCTACGGCGAGTTTGGCTCGTTCGTGGTGGATCTGGATGTCGCAGAGGACCAGGTTGTTGGCGCCACGGGGGTTCCAGTCTGTGGTGATCCGGGTTGGGATAGAGCCAACCGCGTTCCCCAACGCGCTATCGATTACCGGCGCGACTACTATGGCCCCCGTACTCCGTCATCGAGCGCCTGTGGGGGTGCTGCACCGGGCCGCAAGAAGATCCGCTGGTACGCCGAGGACGTGCATCACTTCGCTATCTCACTCAACCCGGAGTATCGCTACGAGGGTGGTCGCCATGGCGATGTGGCGGTTCACGTGCTTTATCAGCCCGGAGATGAAGGCGCGTGGGACAACAACGTTGCCGTGGAGCGCACGGTCGCGGCGCTCGGCTGGCTGGACCGGCTGTTCGGAAAGTTTGCCTGGCCCCAGCTCACGAACGTGCACCGAATCGAGGGGGGTGGTACCGAGTTCCCTATGATGGTCATGAACGGGTCGGCCGACCTCGGCTTGATCGTTCACGAGGTGGGGCACAACTACACCATGGGTATCCTTGCCAACAATGAGTGGCGGGAGGGCTGGCTGGATGAGGGTTTCACCAGCTTCCAAACCACCTGGTTCTGGGAAACGTTGGGTCGGGAGGGGGGATACGAAAGAAACGAAGCCACCATTCTGGAGCTGGATCTCGATAACTACTCCGAGCCCGCCAGTCTGGTCAGCGAGGCCTACCGGGACTTCACCTCCTACAACATCTCCATCTACAGCCGGGCCGAGTTGTTCTTTCACCGCCTGCGCTACGTCGTCGGTGATGCCACGATGCACCGCATTCTGCGCACCTATTACGATCGCTGGAAACTGAAGCATGTGGACGAGGACGCGTTCCGCTCGGTAGCCGAGGAGGTTTCCAAACAGGACCTCTCGACTCTGTTCGGCCAGGGGCTGCATGGGACCGAACTGTATGATTATTCGATAGGGAAAGTGAGGATCAGCGGGGCAGCGGGGCAGCTGGGCAGCGACAGAATTGGCTGGAATACCAGAGTAGAAGTGGTGCGTAAGGCGGACGGCCGGGTGCCGGTGGAAGTGGCGGTGGTGGCAGAGGGGGACACAAACGTGGTACGGATCGGCGGGCTGGCTGAACGGGAGTGGGTGGACGTCCCCACCCAGACCAAGCCGAAGCAGGTCATTCTCGACCCGCGGCTTCGGACCCACGACTGGAACATGCTGAACAACCGAAAGCGATTGGGAGGACTCAATCTCAAGACGCTTTTTCCTCCTCCGGGGACGGACTTTTATCTCCACCCGTATTTTTCGACGCGCTCCCGGCGCGACCGGCTGACGGTGGGTCTCCACCCTACTGTCTGGTACAACGATGCAGGGGGAGTGACACTTGGCATCCGAAGCCGGGATGACTATCTGGGTCGGTTCGAGCAGAACCAGGCGCTCGTCAGCGTAGCCACCGGATGGGGAGCGGACGACGGAGTAAAGGAAGTCGACTTTTTTCTCCGGGCCCGGAATCCGGTTTTCCTGCGTTCGCCGAACAGCTCGCAAACGTTCGATGCTTTCAAGATCGAAGGGCGCTACGGCATCACGGCCAGTCTTGATTGGACACGACGCGAGCACCTCACCTTTGGGCCAACCTGGCGCCGCGGTGTCAGCCTTAGGTGGGTCGGCACCGACGATTTCCGCTATCTGGACCCCGGTTTTTATGATGATGTAGGTACCGTGGAGCTGCAGAGCTTCGGCGGCGTGAGCACTGCGAG
>DATFFX010000276.1:0-2467 GCA_035249825.1 Gemmatimonadales bacterium
AAAAGCTCCCGGAAAGTGGCGGTGACGCTTACCACCCACAATTGGACCGTGCGCCTACCGGCCGAGTTCGGGTACGCCGACATTACACCCCAGCTTCAGAAGCTGGTGGGTGAATCGGGTGTGCAGACCGGCGTGCTCACGGTGCAGCTCCTCGGCTCGACCGGTGCTCTCACCACGATCGAGTACGAGCCAGGCGCGCTGAGTGACCTCAGGCGTACGCTGGAGATACTGGCTCCGGTGGATGGCGAGTATGACCACAATGCTCGCTGGGGCGACGGGAACGGGTTCTCTCATGTCCGCTCCGCGCTGCTCAAGACGAGTCTTTCGTTGCCGATCGTGGACGGCGAGCTCGCGGTGGGGACCTGGCAGCAGGTCGTGGCGATCAACCTGGATAATCGAGAGCGGGTGCGGGAGCTGGTCGCGGTGCTGATGGGTTCTGACTAGTCACTTCGAAAGTTGTCACCCTGACCCTGAGCACTTATGACCTTTGACGTCTCACCCGTTCTCCTCATCGTCCTCAGCGGCCTCGTCGGCCTGGTGCTCATCCCACTCGGCCTCCCCGGCCTCTGCGTCATCGTGCTCGGCATCGTGGGCTACGGGTATCTCACCGACTTCCGCACCCTCAGCACAGGGTTCATGGTGCTGGTGATCGCACTTGCCGCGCTGGGCGAGGCATTCGAGGCCTGGGTCGGGTTCCGCTTTGCCAAGCGATACGGCGGATCGAGCCGAGCCGGGTGGGGTGCGCTGGTCGGTGGCCTGATGGGCGCCATCGTGGGCGTCCCCATTCCTATCATAGGATCGGTCATCGGCGGCTTCATCGGGGCGTTCGCCGGCGCGATGCTGTTCGAGTACACCCATGCCCGGCGCACAGAGGGGGCGGTGAAGGCTGGCTGGGGCGCGGTGCTGGGCCGAGCAGCCGCCGCGGCGGGGAAGATGGCGATCGGGATCGTACTGGTTGTGGCAGCTTTGTTCGTTGCTCTGCGGGGGTGAAGCCTGGTGATCCGGTGGGTGCCGCTCCCTCGGCGGCGGTATTGCTTCGGCTCCTCGAGTCCTCGCACCGACTGCTACTATGGTCCAATTCTCAACAGGCCCCCTCTCATGAGAGCGAACTTCTCCCTGATGCTTCTGCTCCCGCTTGCCTTCGCGCTTGCGGGTTCACCATCTCCACCTGAACGAGCGGGTATCTCTGAATGGCCCATACCCAATGCGAAGTTTCCGCTGACACCTGGGGTGGGACCCGACGGCAAGGTGTACGTCACCGTGCGCTTCTCGGATCGGATCGCCCGGTTCGACCCGGCTACGGAGGAGTTCACTCAGTGGAGCGTTCCATCGGGGACCCAACCGCATGGTCTCCTGATTGACGGCCGGGGTCGCGTCTGGTTTACAGGGAGCGGTAACGGAACCATCAACAGGTTGGACCCTGGAACCGGCAGGATAACGAGCTATCGAGTAGCGCCGGACGCGTATCCTCACACGCCGGTGATGGATGCGACGGGACACATCTGGTTCACCGAGTTCCAGGGCAACCGGATCGCCCGGCTCGATACCGCCACTGGGAAAATCCGGGAGTATCCCACCGCGGGACAACCCTACGGTATTACGATCGATCAGTCGGGCCTGATCTGGTTCTGTCAGTTCACGGGAGGCAAGGTCGCCATGCTCGACCCGGCCACCGGGGCAATCACGGAGCTGAGCGTCGGCGGGAGCGCTCGTCCGCGACGCATCGCGCTCGCTCCAGATGGCTCACTCTGGGCCGCGCTCTACGCCGCGGGGAAGCTGATCCGGATTGACCCGGCCTCGCGCAGAATTGTACGGACGTATGACCTGCCGGGCGGAGCTGAATCGGGACCGTATGCTGTTGCCGTTGATTCGGCAGGACGGGTCTACGCCAGTGCCACCGGGACTAACCATATACTGCGGCTGGATCCCCGGCGGGACGAGTTCGACACGTTTCCCCTGCCGGGCGAGAAGGCCATGGTGCGCGGCCTGGCGGTGGACGGGCAGGGACGTCTGTGGTACGCCGCGAGCGCCACTGGCCGGCTCGGGGTTCTCGATTGAAAGAGGCCATCGGCTGGTGCAGCTCGCGGAAGCGCCGGATTCAATCGGAGATGTTAGTCACGGTAGTCATCCCGAGCGAATGCGAGGGATCGGGTGGGCTAACGTCGGATAACCGAAACCATATGGCACGCCGCCCAGCATCTCTGCACTGACGTCCGCCGGAGCGATCCCTCGCATTCGCTCGGGATGACTCCCATTTCGTGGGATGACTCCCATTTCGATCGGGTGACATCGTTTCACATGCGCTCGGGATGACATACTAGCGCCTCACCGCCGTGAATCTCTGCCCCCCGACCACATACGTGAAACCGTTCACCTGTCCCGCGCTGTCCCGGGTAAAGCTCACATCAGCCCAGAAGTTCCGGTCCAGAAACCGCCCGGGCCCCACCGGGTAAATCGTATTGCGAGC
>DATFFX010000277.1:0-4324 GCA_035249825.1 Gemmatimonadales bacterium
TGATATACGGCGGATACAGTGTGGCCATGATCAAGACTTGACCTCTTCAACGGTGGACTGCTTCAGGAGAAAGTCGAAGACTTTCTCCTCGGTGATGGCTCGCTCGAGCTCGCCCAGTCTCTTCGATTTCTCGAGCGAGGCGTAGATCTGGCCGGCGGGCACGCCGCGAGCCCCAGCCATCGTATTGATCCGCTCGTCCAGCTCGGCCTCGGTGGCCTGGAGCCCGTGAGCCTCGACCAAGGCATCCAACGCCAGATCGCGTTTTACCTGGGTTTCGGCGATTTGATGGAATTGCTGCTCGAATACCGGCAGCTGCTCCTCTGGTACCTTGTACATCTCGGCATACCCGTGCATGAGCCGATGAACCAGCGAGTCTGGTGCCTGGACATTATTGGCCTCGACCAGCTGGCCAATCAGGTCACGGCGGACCCCGGCGTCGGCTTCCCGGGCGGCCTCGCGCTCCAGGTCCTGCCGAACCGCTGCACGCAAGGCATCGAGGCTCTCGAAGTCACCGACCTCCCGGGCCAGTGCGTCGTCGAGGGGAGGAAGCTCCTGCCGCTTTACCTCGTGGAGGGTAATTCTCAGCTGGCGCGTCTGACCCCGGCGTGACTCATCGGGATGATCGTCCGGGAATCTCACCTCGGCATCGGTGGTCTCCCCGGGCAGCAGCGACATGATGCGCTCCTCCACTTCGGGGATGGTCTGGTTCTCCCCCAGCACCAGGTCGTGGGGCTGCGAGGGACCCGCTGCACCGTTCTCGAAGGTGGCGACCTCCACTCTGACCATCTGGCCGGGTGCGGGCTTGGAGCCATCCACCGGGATCCAGGCAGCCTTCTGCTCCTGCAGCCGGGCCAACTGCTCCTCCACGGCACTGTCGGGCACCGCTGCCTCACGGCGTTCGACTGTGAAGCCGCCAACCCGCTCCAGCTTAAGCTCAGGACGTACCTCGACGTGCAGCTCGAACTCGATCGGGCTGCCTTCCTCGAACTTGAGATTTCGGATTGCGGGGTCGGTGATTGGCTTGAGCGACTCGTTCGTCTTCGCGGTTTCCCAGCTTTCGCGGATGACCTCCTCGAGCACCGTCTGCCTGATGGCATCGCCGAAGCGCCTGCGAACAACGGTGTCAGGCGCCTTGCCCGGCCGGAACCCGGGAAGACGGGCTCGCTTCGCATAGTACTTCAGCGCTCGAGCTTCGGCCTCGCGGACCCGATCTACCGGCACCGTGACCCGGAGAGATTTGGAGGCGGAGTCCTCAGCAGTTTTTTCGACAGTGATCTGGCTCATCGTGCGGGGAATCTACCCCCACGTCGTCCCCAGGGTCAATTTTGCCGTGCGACGCTGAACTCCCGCTGTTGCAGACAGTCATCGCTTGCGCAAGATTCTCCGCACCGTTGACGAAAAATCGGCCTCACCTTGCCAGGAAGGGATCATGCAGACAGTCCTTCTGGTCGATGATGAGAGTGCTATCCGCCGGGCCCTGCGCATGACTTTCGAGAACGCTGGCCTCAGCGTACGTGAGGCTGAGTCCGGACGAGCAGCGCTCGATGCGATTGCGATGGACAGCGACATCGCGGCTGTCGTCAGCGACTTCCTGATGCCCGAGATCAACGGCGTGGACTTCTACGACGCGCTGGTGTCCATCGCTCCCCACCTCAAGGACCGGGTAGTCTTCCTTACCGGGGCCGCCCGGGATCCAATGGTCCACAACTCACTGGAGCAACGCGGGGTGCCGTTGATCAGCAAGCTCGGGGACCTGCATCTCGTACTGGATGCAGTAAAACTCTCGCTGTTGAAAACGTAGCAGCTGGATCTGGTAAGGTCTTCCTCTCGCAGCAAATCCCGTCGGTAAAGCCGGCGTACCATGTCACCGTCGATCTGCTGTCCTACTCCGTGATTGGGCGGCGGTGAGCGCCTTCGTCCAGCTCAAGGTGACACCAGCCCAGGCCTTGGCGTCCCGGCTTACGCCAGGCTTCGTCACTCGGGTGAAATCGTCATTCACGATCAGAAAGTGGACGGTGGGCGAGATCGTGACCGGCCCTGCACTCAGAGCTCCCGTCGCAGCCAGGTCGATATGAGTGAGTGTATTGCCGGCGAAGTTTGCCACCTCGGCAGGGTCCGCATCGTTGGCCCCCTGACCGCCGCTGAACCCCGCCAGGGCGCCCAGAGTTACCGGGAAGCCGGAAATGCCGGCCACGGACTGAGAAACGCTGCCTTCGAAGTAAAATCCTTTCACCTTGTCCACATCATACCAGGCAGCCAGCTTCGGGCTCAGGACAGAGGCCAGCTGAAGCTTGCCGTAGATTTCCAGGGTCCGGTTCACCTCGTTCGTGAGTCCCGACTCGTTGGGGAACAAGTAGAGCAACGTCCCGAGTGTCCCACTGACTCTGGGACCCAGACTGTGGCCGTACTCGGCCCAAACGTTGATTTCGGTGGCATTCAGTCTGGACGTGCCGCCTCCCTCGCTGAGGTCGTTCGCGGGATCGTCATATCGTCCTGCATCGATGCTTCCCCAGGCTCCTATCACCGCCGATCCGCCACCTGCTGGGATGCTCAGGTAGGCGTCAGGCTGAAGCACGATCTGGTTGGTAAGGGTCACTCCTCTCCACATGTAGGCATTGAAGGCTCCGGCGTCGGTGGTAAGCACCACCTGGCCGCTGAGACCTGGCGGCGCTGACATGGCGCCGAGCATGAGCGCCGTCCCTGTCCATTTCCCTGATCGGCTCACAGTACCTCCTCGAAAGCATGGACTCAGCAACAGAAAGGCCCGCTCGGGCGAGCGGGCCAGGATACGCGACGGAAGGTCGTACCCTACGCTCCGCTAGCCGGACGAGTGGCGTTATTGCGCCGCGAATTGAGCGAAGAGGCAGTCATGGGTCTCCGGAGTGGACCGGTGGTCGAAGTGGGGCCATCAACTGATTTCAAGCTATTGAATCGTTGCATTGCTGTCAAGGATATTTTGCGGATATGGCATCGTAGCACAGTCGCTTCTGCATATTTAGCCGTGCACGAGGCATTACAGCAGGTCTGCCGTGTAATTCGTGCACGAATGTTAGCTCATGCTTGCGAGCCGCAGTCCAACCGAAATTCTCCGCCCTGCCACCCCGAGCGCAAGTTTGCCGCTTGCCGAGTACATGGATGAATGACACTTTCTTCTGACCGCCTCCAGCCCGCCGAGGGACACTGCATGGATTCGAAGCGTGCGGGAGCCTGGGTGCGCCGACCTTGACCCGGGATCCCGCGAACTCGCGCATGATGGACGACCCGCGACGCCGGAACGAGGCATTCCGGCTCCTCGTCGAGTCCGTGAAGGATTACGCCATCCTCATGCTGGATATCGAGGGGCGGGTGACGAGCTGGAACGAAGGCGCGGAACGGATCAAGGGTTATACTGCGGACGAAATTCTCGGGCGATCGTTTACGGAATTCTACCCCGAGGAAAAGGTCGCCTCCGGCTTTCCGCAGAGCGAGCTCAAAGCGGCCGCCCGCGAGGGTCGCTTCGAAGATGAGGGCTGGCGGGTCCGCAAGGATGGTTCGCGGTTCTGGGCCAATGTCGTCATCACGGCGCTTCGCGACGATACCGGGGAGCTGATCGGCTTTGCGAAAGTCACCCGCGACCTGACCGAGCGCCGCGAGACCGAGGAGCAGGCGCGCCGGCTGGCGGCCACGGAGGCTGCGCAAGCGGAGACGTCCCGCCGGGCCGAGGAGCTCGCCTGGATGAACCAGCATCTTGAGCAGCAGGCCGCGGAGCTGGAAGCGCAGACCGAAGAGCTGACCGAGCAGGCCGAGCGGCTCCGGCAGAC
Source organism: Gemmatimonadales bacterium (assembly GCA_035249825.1). Lineage (GTDB taxonomy): Bacteria > Gemmatimonadota > Gemmatimonadetes > Gemmatimonadales > GWC2-71-9 > CAVVWJ01. The sequence continues at coordinate 3,801 of DATFFX010000277.1, forward strand.
GAATCAGGAGCTGCAGGCGGCGCTCTCCGAGGCCAACCGGGCCCGAAAGGCGGCCGAGCGGGCGACAGCGGCCGCGAACGAGGCCTACCGTGAGCTGGATCAGTTCGCGTACGTTGCATCCCACGATCTGAAGGCGCCGCTGCGGGGGATCTCCAACCTCACGCAGTGGATCCAGGACGATCTGGGAGAGCAGCTCACCGGGGAGCCCGTCGAGCACATGCGCCTGCTGCAAGGCCGCGTGCACCGCATGGAGGCACTGATCGACGGAATTCTCGTGTACTCCCGCGCGGGCCGAAGCATCAAAGAGCCCACGACGGTGGACACCGGAGTACTGGTGCGCGAGGTGATCGAGCTCCTCGCGCCGCCTGCGAACGTGACTATTCAGGTCGCAGACGGAATGCCCACAGTATCGTCGGAGCGGGTGCCGCTGCAGCAGGTGTTCCTGAACCTGCTAGGCAACGCGGTGAAGTACGCCGGAGCCATGCGGCCCGACCCCGTGGTCCGGCTCAGCTGGCGCGAAACCG
>DATFFX010000278.1:0-4293 GCA_035249825.1 Gemmatimonadales bacterium
CGAGGCACGAAGCCAGGCTTCACCGCGTTCGCAGTGTCGATACCCAGCGCGGCCCGCGGCAGGAAGACATGTTGCCCATCGGACGTGATGTTATAGGCGAAGTCGAAATCCACACTCAAATCGGTCCTGACCCTGCGGCCCCCTTCCACCGAGTAGCCACTCGGCGTGGAAACCGGAGTGCCTACCAGCGCCCAAAGACTATCGATGCGCACGACGTTCTCGATGGTGGCATCGGGAAGGTCGTTGGAGTCGCTGCATGCCGCGGCAGCCAGCGTGAAGACGAGTAAAAAACGGAAGAGTGGTGGCATGTGAGCGGAAGGTTAAGCCCCGGGCGAAGAGGGGTCAACCTGAGTCCATCCAGCAGCGCAAACCGCGATCATTTCTTGACTTCGGCCGGGGCGACTCCTACGTTGCCCGGGGCGTTCATCCTGCGGTGGAGGGCGATTCATGGCCGGTTTGGGAGACGTGGTGCGCCGCCTGGTTGCACGAGAGGGCGTGGAAGCAGTGCTGGTGCTGAGTAGTGATGGCCTTCCCATAGAGCACGCATCGCACCAGCCGTTCGAGGCCGAATCTCTTGCCGCGCTCACTGCCACGCTGGCTCAGTATGCCAATCGGCTTGGTCTGGGCGCCGGTCGCGGGGCGCTTCGAACGGCAGTGCTCGACTACGAGCGCGGCATGCTGGTAGTGGCCCAAATCGGCGCCGGCGATTGCCTGGCAATTCTGGCCAAGACGGAGGCGAACATCGGTGAGCTGCTCTACGACCTGCGTCAGCATCGTCCCGCGCTCGCGGCGTTGCTGTAAGCGGGGCAGCGGGTAAGCGCGACGGACGTAATCAGATTTTCCTGCCTATGTACATTGTAGTCTCCCCGGTAGATTTGACCATTCAAGCGGACCTGTTCTCGAAGCTTAAATATTCCGGAGCTTCTGCAATTACTCATTCTAGAGCGTTCCAGCCTCGTCAGGCTTACCCGCCTACCCGCTTCCCCACTTCCCCGCCCTTATGAGATGGGCCGTCGTGCTCGCCGGCGGCTCGGGCACCCGATTTTGGCCGCTGAGCACTCCCGAGAGCCCCAAGCAGCTGCTGCCGTTGGCCGGATCTACGTCCACGGCTGAGGAGGCGGTCGAACGTTTGGCTGGGCTCATTCCCAGAGATCGCATACTCGTGGTTACCGGCGCAGCGTTGGCAGCCTCCATGCAACAACGGCTCGGCCTTCCCGCGAGCAACATCCTGGTCGAGCCGCGGGCTGCCTCCACCGCACCCGCACTCATCTGGGCAACATCGGAAGCCCAACGCCGCGACCCTGAGGCGGAGGTGCTCTCAATGCACGCCGACTGGGCTGTAGGCGATGCCGCCGCCTTCCGTCGCAGTGCAGACATGGCCTTATCGACGGCGCGCCAGTACCAATGCCTCGTCACCGTGGGCGTGGTGCCCTCGCGCCCCGAGACCGGATACGGGTACATCGTGCCGGGCGCTCCGCTGGGAGACGGCGCTCGCAAGGTCGCGCGTTTCTCGGAAAAACCGGATGCGGCCACGGCGCTCGACCTGATGGCGGCGGGTGCTCTCTGGAACAGTGGCCTGTTCGCCTGGACTGCAGACCGCCTGCTGATGGAAGTGGAGACCCACACCCCGGAAGTCGCTCCCCACCTGGCTGACCTGAGAGCCGGCAACATCGACCGGTTCTTTCGCGAGGTGACGCCCATCTCGATCGATGTGGGCCTGCTGGAGCGCAGTGGGTCCGTAGCGGTCGTGAGCGGCGCCTTCGCATGGGACGACATCGGGACCTGGCAGGCGCTTACGCGGGTACGGCCAAAGGACCCCAGCGGCAATGTGGTGGTGGGCAACGCGGCGCTGCACGAATCGCAGGAGTGCATTGTCTGGTCGGATCGAGACACCATCGTGCTTAGCGGCGTCAAGGATCTTATCGTGGTCCAGGCCAATGGCCGCATTCTGGTGATGCCCGCCGAGCGGGCTGGCGCGATGAAGCAGCTGCTCGATTCGCTGCCGGCCGATGTTCGCGACGTACACTCGTGACCGAGCTCTTCCTGCTGGAGCCCCACGAGCCCGGTGCGGCGTGGGCCCCGTTTGCCGGTGTCCGCCCTGTTGCCGAATTGCGCGCCGGCATCTGGCGCGTGCGCGAGCGGTGGGAGGCAGCGGCGGGGAACGATGCCACTGCCATCCTGGGGGATCACGCGACAGGGTTTAGCGAGGGGGACGAGCCTCCAGTGCGATCCCCCGCTCCGGTCGAGGGGCCGGCGCTCGTAGGTGCGGCTTACTTTGCACCGACCGGAGTAGCCATCACCCCGAACCCGCAGACCCGCCGACTGACCCATGCCGGCGAGACGGTCGGCTGGATCGTGGGTCCGGGAGAACGCTGGTCGGGACCCCATGAGCACGGTGCGGCTGAAGAGATCGACGGGGTACGCCTTCAGGGCGCGTACGACCTTCTTACCGCTCTGGAAATTCTGCTACCGGCTGACTGTACCGATTTCATTGCCGCCCCGAGTGATGGCGTGCCGGAAGGAAGTCTGCTGCTGGGTGATCCCACCCGCCTCGTATGCCTTGGCGCAGCCGTCGAGCCAGGTGTCGTCTTCGACCTGCGGAACGGAGCCGTTGTGCTCGATCAAGGATCCGAGATCCGTAGTGGCACCCGGCTCGAGGGGCCTACGTATGTTGGTCCCGGCACCAAGGTACTGGGCGGATTCATCCGGGGATCGGTCTTCGGACCGGAATGCCGGGTCCGCGGCGAGATAGCGATCAGCGTGTTCATGGGTTATTCGAACAAGAGTCATGACGGCTTCGTCGGACACAGCATCGTGGGCCAGTGGGTCAATCTGGGCGCGGGCACAACAACCTCTAATCTCAAGAACACCTACGGTCCCGTCCGGCTCGAGCCCGATGGGGAGCGGATCGAAACCGGGCGTATCAATGTGGGCACCCTGCTCGGCGACCATGCCAAGACAGCAATCGGAACGATGCTGGCGACGGGAACCGTGATTTCCGCTGGGGCGAACGTATTCGGGACACCGACCCCGCCGAAGTTCGTCCCCCCGTTCGCGTGGGGCTGTACCGGCGAGCGTATGAGTGAAGACGGCTTTCTGCGGGTGGCGGAGCGGGTGATGGCCCGGCGCAACGTGGAACTCTCGGCTGACCGCCGGGAATCGCTGCGGCTCACGCTGCAGCGGAGCGCCCGGCGATGATCACCCTGTACGTGCTGGGCTCCGGGTCCCGAGGCAACTGCTGCGCCGTGGAGTCAGACGGCATCGCACTGCTGATCGATGCCGGGTTCAGCGCCCGCGAGATCGAGCGGCGGGCTCAGCGTGCGGGTCTCGATCTCGGACAAGTGAAAGGGATCGCCCTCACCCATGAGCACGGCGACCATGCGTGCGGTGCACCGCTGCTGGCTCGGAGACTGGATGTACCCGTGCTGACGGCTCCCGGTACCTGGATGAGGCTCGCCGGAACAATGGAGGAAACCAGGCACCGGCCGCTCGGACTCTGCGCCCGGGTCGAGCTGGGTCCCTTTTCCATCGAAGCGTGCCCTACCAGCCATGACGCGGCCGAGCCTCTTGCCATCGTCGTGCGTGGACCGCGCGGAACCAGTGTCGGCATTGCGTACGACCTGGGCCGGCCCACAGCGGCAGTGCGGTATCTCCTTCGCGATCTCACCGCTATCGTTCTCGAGGCTAACCACGACGAGGTCCAGCTTCGTACCAGTGACTACCCGCCCGTCGTGCAACGTCGCATCTCGGGATCGAGTGGACACCTCTCGAACCGCGCCGCGGCGGAGCTGCTGGCTGAGCTGCACCATCCAGGGCTTCTCACGGTGGTGCTGGCACATCTGAGCCAGCTCTGCAACACGGCAGCAGAGGCGCGCGCTGCGGTCGCTCCGGCGCTTCGCCGGGCCGGGTTTCGCGGCGCGCTGCACGTTGCCGACCAGGATATGCCTCTGGCACCGATCCTGGTCGTGCAGAAGGCCGGCGTGCAACTGAGCCTGGCCCTGTAGCGCTGGGCCGGCAGAGCTATCGCCGCAGCGGGACTCCGAAGCCGACCGCAATTTGCACGTCGTTCTGGGTACGCTTCTCCTCTAGCGTGCCGGATTCGACGAATGTCGTTCCATAGATGTAGTCCTCTGCCGTGACGTAGAAGCTCAGCATGCCACCCAGGTTGAACCCAACCGCGGCCCCGACCACGCCACCGACATCACTCTTGTCCTCCAGATCTTCGTAGGCAGTACCGCCGCGCTTGATCAGACTGGCCCCACCGCTCAGGCTGAGCCAGACCGGGCTGGTTGC
>DATFFX010000279.1:0-2170 GCA_035249825.1 Gemmatimonadales bacterium
GACCCCCGGTCCCTGGATCCGGCACTGTCGACCGACGTGCCCACTGGAGAGGTCGTCTCTCTGCTGTTCGACAACCTGACGCAGTTTGATCCGGACGCGAAACTCATCCCCGGATTGGCCCGGAACTGGGAAACCGACCAAAGCGGCCAGCGCTACACCTTTCATCTCCGGTCCGACGCAACCTTCCATGACGGGCGGCCGATCAAGGCGCCCGATGTGCGAGCCTCGCTGCTCCGGGCGCTGGCTCCGGGGGTTACCGGCGGACGGAGTTGGCCGCTGTATCCAATCCGCGGCGCGCGGGCATACGCTGCGGGGGAGAGCAAGGCGGTTGATGGCATAAGCGTTCCGAATGACTCCACCGTGATTCTCACCCTCGAAGAGCCGCTCAACATCTTTCCCAAGCTCCTGGCAATGCCGGTGGCTGCCATCGTACCAACACCGGTGCCTCCGGACTTCGACCAGCGTCCAGTCGGAAGCGGGCCCTGGAAATTCGTCTCCTGGTCGCACGACGATGCGATCATGCTCGCCCGCAACGAGCGCTATTGGGGAGGACCTCCGCAGGCAGATAGTCTCCGAATCCGGATCATTCCCGAACCGCTCACGCAGGCCGCCGAGTATGAAGCGCGCCAGTTGAGCGTCGTGGAAGTGCCGGTGGGTGAAACCCGACGTTGGGAGCAAACCCACGCGGACGAGCTTCAGCGCCGGCCCGGCCTGAAAGATCTGTATGTTGCGATCAACACCACGCGCGGACCGCTCAAGGATCTTCGGGTGCGGCGCGCCCTCAATCATGCAATTGACGTCCCTACCCTGCTGACCACGGTGATGGCGGGTCGAGGTGTTCGCGCGGCTGGTGCCCTGCCACCCGGGATCGCGGGATACGACTCCACCCGCTCGCCCTACCGACACGACCCGGCCGAGGCAAAGCGCCTCCTGGCGGAGGCGGGCTACCCGAACGGCTTTCCGCTCCGGCTGTGGCGAACCCAGCGGGCCGAGCTTGCCCGCTTGGCCCAATCCATTCAGCAAGGGCTGTCCGAGGTAGGCATCCGTGCGGAGATCGTGGAGCGGGACGCCTCCAGCGCGCGCGCGGCGGTTCGCAACGGTGAGGCCGACCTGTTCCTGACTGACTGGTGGGCCGATTATCCTGATGCCGAGAATTTCAACTACCCCCTGTTTCATTCACGGAACAAAGGCCCCGGCGGCAACTACGCCTTCCTGGCGGATCCGGTCCTGGACTCGATGATTGTTCGCGCACGCGCCACGCCCAATGAGGATGAGAAAGTGTCGCTGGCACGAGCGATCGACGCCCGCGTGTTCGAGCTGGCGCCCTGGATCTTCCTCTGGTTCCCGGTCGACGTCTGGGCCGCTCAGCCGGACGTCAGGGGATGGCGTGTTCCGCTGGTCTTTACCGGCCAGCGCTGGCTCGAGGTCAAGCGGAATCAGTGAGCCGATTCCTCCTCCACCGCGTGGTGCTGCTGATCCCCACCCTGCTGGGTGTTCTGGCAGTCACCTTTCTCCTGCTTTACGTGGCCCCCGGTGATCCGGTACAAGCCATGGTCGGTGAACGGGCCGATCCGGAAACCCTGGCGCGTCTGCGCGCAGAACTGCGCCTGGACGACCCCCTGCACCAGCAGTTTGCCCACTATCTGGGCGGCGTGATTCGGGGGGATCTCGGCACCAGCTACATCACTCGGCGACCCATCCTGCAGGATCTTCTCCAGCGTTTCCCAGCCACGCTGCGTCTGGCCGGTGCGGCGATGCTGTTCGCGGCCATCCTCGGCATTGGCATCGGGATCTATGGAGCGTGGCGGCCGGGCAGTTGGCCCGACCGGGTAGCTGCACTCGGCGCCTACCTCGGCGTGTCCTTTCCCGTCTACTGGGTCGGCCTGATCCTGATTCTCGTCTTTGCGGTGAACTTCAGATGGCTGCCACCATCCGGCTCAGGCGGTCTGGCCTACCTGATCCTGCCGGCGCTGACACTCGGCATGCGTTCCGTTGCATTTCTGTCGCGGATGACTCGCGCGGCAATGCAGGAAGTGCTCCAAAGCGACTTCGTGCGCACGGCCCGTGCCAAGGGCTTGCCCGAAGTTCGGGTGGTGCTGTCACACGGATTTCGCAATGCGTTGCTCCCGGTGGTGACGGTGCTGGGACTGGACTTCGGGAGCTATCTCAC
>DATFFX010000280.1:0-4531 GCA_035249825.1 Gemmatimonadales bacterium
AGCGTCACCCTCGGTATGAGCCTCAAGACCCGTCGAGAGCTGCGCTACCTGCGGCGTACCGGCTCGGCCCGTGCCGACAGCAAGCGACAGGAACATGAAGATTGGCTGGTGCTTCTTGCCTTCAATCACCTTTTCTCCGGCCTCGAGGCCTATGTCTCGGCTCACCTGGACGACTTTCCCGGCGATCTGCGCATCGAGGCGGTTCCCGGCGGAGTCGGCGCCGGGGTTTCCCTGCCGATTCGGATCCGATGAACCGGTCCCCGATCGGTATCTTCGACTCGGGCATCGGTGGCCTTACCGTAGCCCGAGCCATATATGAACGGCTGCCGCACGAGTCCACGATCTATTTTGGTGACACGGCTCGGGTCCCCTACGGTCCCAAGTCCCCGGACACCGTGCGCCGCTATAGCCTGGAGATCCTGCAATGGCTGCTCGGGCAGGGGGTCAAGGCGGTCGTGATTGCCTGTAACACCAGTACGGCGCACGCGCTGGACGCGCTTCAAGCCGCCTCACCCGTCCCGGTTATAGGTGTGATCGACCCCGGAGCGCGGGCAGCGGTCTCTGCCATGCGCCGCGGTCCAATAGGAGTGATCGGGACCGCAGGCACGATCGCCAGCAATGCTTATGCACGGGCGATTCAGTCAGCCAAGCCGGGAACGGCCGTCGAACAAAAGGCCTGCCCTCTGTTCGTGCCTCTGGTCGAGGAGGGATGGTTCGAACATCCTGCGGCCGAGCTCATCGCGGCCGAATACCTGGAGCCGATGAAGCGGGCGGAGGTCGACGTGCTGGTACTCGGCTGCACGCACTACCCGTTGCTCAAGCCGTTACTGCAGCGTACCCTCGGGCCCGAAATCCGGCTCATCGACAGCGGTGAGGAAACCGCTCTGAGCGTGCAGAGTGCGCTTAAGTCCAGCGGCCTCGATGCGCCATCGACCGCAACACCCCAGCACCGATTCGTCGTGAGTGATGACGAGGCGAGATTCCGGCACGTAGGTGCGAGGTTTATCGGGGAGCGGCTGGGCAGGGCGGAAGTGGTACCGCTTGGGTGAGGCGTGAACCGTGAGAGTGAGCTGTGAACGCCGGAGGGGTGCTCCGACCCTCCCGTTTTACCGTTTCCCGTTCACCGTTTGAACGAGCACAGCTCCGCTCCTGAAGCCGTCGCAACCGCGTACCGGAAGCCATCGAACCACGCACCTGGGTTGAGATACTGCCGGCCATGATCCAGATCGGCGATCATGGGCCTGTGAGTGTGACCCATGACGACGAGTCCGACACCCGGGTCTCGAGTCAGGAGCCCCTCGGCCCAGGCACGCTGGCGCTCGGCGGCTCGGGCGACGGCCTCTTCGCTTTGAGTGTGGTCGCCCAGGGCAGGGCTCAGCCGATCCACCAGACGAAAGCCCAGCTCCGGGTGAAGCAGCCGATAAATCGCCGCTGTGCCGGGGTGCTGGATGAGCCGGTGAATGAGCTTTGCCTGCCATCGCGTTTCGGTTAGTCCATCGCCGTGAATCGCAACAACCCTGCGTTCCCCGATCCGGAATGTGGCTTGCCTCGGGTAGAACTGCACACGCAGGTCGCGCTCCCAGAACTGGCTGTCCCACCGGTCATGGTTTCCTCCAACCATTACTATTGGCATGCGGCCGCGCAGCCGGGCCAGCGCGGCGGCAACGTGGAATCCGCGCCGTGGGATGACCCTCGAATAGGTAAACCAGAAGTCGAACAGATCGCCGTTGACCAGCAGGCAGTCACCCAGCGCGGGACAGGTGTCCAGAAACTCCAGCAGCACCTCCTCCACAGCAGGCGGCGCCACCCCGAGGTGGGCATCGGAAACGACGACAAGGGTGTGGCCCAGCACGGCCGCAAGGTAGGGGCACCGAGGGGACCTCGCCAGGGCGATCATGGGGCTGACTCGGCCCACGTGCGTTCATGGGACCCGCCACTCGTCTACAACCCCATGAGGTAGAATGACTGCAGAATGCTCACCCGTCTCGGAGATTCTCGTCCGGGTCAACTACTCGGAGACCGATCAGATGGGCGTGGTGTACCACGCCCGCTACCTGGTCTGGCTGGACATCGCCCGGACGGAGCATCTACGAAGGAGTGGCATGAGCTACCGCGACCTCGAGGCATCCGGTCTGCGTCTCGCGGTAAGTGAGGTGGCGATTCGTTACCGCCAGCCGGCCCGATACGATGACGCAATTCGGGTCCGGTGCTGGGTACGGCACGTGGCTTCCCGCAAGGTGGAGTTTGGCTACGCTATCGAGCACGCTGGCGACGGCCGACTGCTGGCCACTGCCACGACCAGCCTCCTGACGCTGGACTCGAGCATGGCTCTCAGTCGCTTGCCTGACCGCGTGCGCGCCGCACTGAGCGTGGTTTCCGATCCGGTAAAACTAGGATGATGAAGCTCCTTTACCGTTGTTTTCTATGCAGCATCGCGCTGGGCCTGGCCACTGAGGGGGCTGCGCAGGAGCAGGCGTTGGTCGAGCAGCTTGCGCCGGTGCTGGCGGCCGAGGACGCACGAGAGTGGCGCCCGGATCTGTTCCAGCGCAGTCTCCTGGCACCCGACTCGGTCGTCCAGCGCGCGGCTGCCATGGCTGCTGGACGCATCGGCGATCTGCGGGCCACTCCGCTTCTGGTCCGGGCGCTGGATCAGCCCGATTCAACCGTCCGTGTCGCGGCCGCGTTCGCGCTGGGACTGCTTCGTGATTCCGCGGCCGTCCAGCCACTGGTCCAGCGCCTCACCGGTTTACCGGCGCTGGATTCGCCTACAGCGGTCGAAGCCATCACTGCGCTGGCGAAGATCGGCGGGGGGCGCAGCGCGGACTTCTTCGCAGCCGTAGTGCAGGGCCGAGTCGCGCTCTCCCAGCTCGACCCGGCCCCAGCCAGGAACCAGATCCTGTTGGAGACGTGGCGACTCGGCACCGAGGCTCCGGCTGCTGCACTTCTTCCTTTCGCTCGCGATACGGTTCAGATCACTCGCTGGAACGCGGTGTACTCCCTGGCCCGCCTGAGAGACCCCGGCTCGGCAAATCAGTTGCTGGCTTCACTGCGAGATACCGATCCTGCCACCCGTGCAGTGGCGGCACGGGCGCTGGTACGTGAATATGCCGAGGCGGCAAAGCTGGCTCCCGCCACTATCGCGGGTGTGCTCGCCAGGTCGGTCGACGATAGCGATCCCGGAGTTCGGATCAATGCGCTCCGCTCGCTCGGCACCTATCACGATTCGGCATTCGCCGAGAGGATCGCGTGGAGGGTGGATGATCCGGTGGCGAACGTTCGGGTTCAGACCGCAGCCACACTCGGCGACCTGGGAGGATCGGGTGCAATTGCCGCGCTGCGCCGCGTCCTTGAGGGGAAGGGAGGAACGTTTGCTCTTCGCCGAGAGGCGCTGCTTGGCCTGGCGCGGGCCGACACCGGTCAGTTCGCCCGTGTCTCCTTAGGCTGGCGTACCAGCAATGATTGGCGTAATCGCGCGACAGCGGCGGAGGGCTGGGCACTGGCCCGGCTTCCGGGTACGCCCTGGTTTATTTCCGACGCTGACGGAAGAGTCGTGGCAGCTGGGCTGCAAGCCTGGGCGGCCAGCAGCAAGGGGCCGGATGGCGCGCTGTTGGAGGCGGGCAGAAAACTGCTGAGCCATCGGGATGCTGGGGTACGGAGCGTTGCCGGCGATATCGTGGCCCGAGCCGCGGACATCAACGATCTACGCGCGATGGCAACCCTGTATGCCCGCTCGTTGCGGGATTCATTTCCCGAGGCGGCCATTGCGGCGCTCAACGGGCTCCAGGCGATCAGCGTGAAGGGAGCCCAGGCGCGCTCGCGAGTGAACAGCGAGTTCCTGGAACGGACCCAGCGTCCAGCGAACTATGTGCTCCGCCGTTGGGCCGAGGATAACTGGCCCGAGGCAGCGGCTCGCTGGGGGCCGGCCTATCCGCTCGAGACCGGCCGCTCACTGCAGGATTATCGCGATCTGGCCCGTCAGTTCATTGTCGCGCCCGATTCTCTGGCCCGTCCCCACGTTGTCATCGAGACAGAGCAACGCGGCAATCTAAAAGTCGAGCTGTACGGACCAGAAGCCCCTTTGACCGTTGCGAATTTCCTTCGCTTGGTTGATCGCCGCTTTTTCGATGGGAACCGCTGGCATCGAGTCGTTCCCAACTTCGTCGTACAGGACGGAGACCCCCGCGGCGACGGCTTCGGCGGTCCGGGGGGGGCCATCCGCGATGAGATCAACCGAATGCGCTATGACATCAAGCCGATGCTGGGGATGGCTCTCTCCGGACCGGATACGGGGTCCAGTCAGTGGTTTATCACCCTCAGTCCCCAGCCCCATCTGGACGGCACCTACACGATTTTCGGGCGGGTTCTGGGAGATACCAGCCCGTTGACGCGTATCACACAGGGGGATGTCATAAGGACGGTGAGAAGATGACGGGAAGGACGGGAAGGACGGGAAGGACATGATGCCAAAAAAGTGCGAAAGGTCCAGATCGACATGAAGACCGTATGTGGCGTTTTCACGAGAATATTCCCG
>DATFFX010000281.1:0-5845 GCA_035249825.1 Gemmatimonadales bacterium
ATCACCTTCCCGAACCGTCGTATCCACATCAACACTGGTGTCTGCGGTCACGATCGTGGTGTCCTGGGTGGTCCGGGTGGTCACGCTCGTATCTGCGGCATCAACCCGGCCCGTATCTGCATTGCGGGTTTCGCAAGCAACCACGCCAACCAAGAGCGCTAATCCTGCCAGTAGTGTCTTCATCTGACCCCCCATATGAATGTGACAGTGCCTGGGCTTCGGTCCTCTGCCCGAAACTCTTCCGCCAAGTCGAGCCTGAACACTGCCATGCTGCCGCGACCCGTCGCGGTGACATGTCTCACCGCTCTCCTGCCGGCCGCTGGCACAGAGGCTGGCAAGTTTAGTGGGGAAATGTCCAGCCGGCAACGGCATACCCGTTGTGTCTGACCCGGCTGAGGTCTGGATCGGCACTTCCGGATACGTCTACCGGCATTGGAGAAAGGGGGTCTTCTACCCTGCCGGCCTGCCCGCCCGGGCAGAGCTCGGCTACTTCGCGACCCGGTTCAGGACGGTAGAGCTGAACAATCCGTTCTATCGCCTGCCCACGGCAGAGATGTTCCAGCGGTGGCGCGACGCAACGCCGGCGAGCTTCCGATTCGCCGTGAAGGCCAGCCGGTACATCACCCACATCAAACGCCTCCGCGACGTAGCCGATGAGCTCTCCCTCTTCCTGGAACGCGCCGATCATCTGGGCCCCAAACTCGGGCCGATCCTGTTTCAGCTGCCTCCCACGCAGCAGCTCGAACTGGCTCGCCTGCGGGCTTTTCTGGATTTACTGTCGAGCAAAAGGCAATGGGTTCTCGAGTTTCGGCACCCGAGCTGGCATACAGGTGACGTGTACCAGCTACTCACCGAGCATGGGGTCGCCCTCTGTATCCCGGTAGGAGGCGGTCTGCACCCCGACCGTGTCACGACGGCACCCTTCACCTATTTCAGGATGCACCGGGGGCGGGAGCCGGCCGGTGGGTTCACCAGTGATGAGCTCGTGTCGTGGGCAGCTCAGATTCGTGGGCTGCGAACTGCGGGTAAGGTGACATATGTCTACTTCAACAACGATTGGGGTGGATTCGCGATCCGGGATGCGGTCAAGCTCAGAGACTTACTGGGAATCGAGAGGTAAAGTCGTCTATTTGTCGATCCAGCGGGTCAGCTCGGCTACGGGCTTCCGGCGGCGGGGAGACTCATGGTCTGCCGGATATCCCAGCGAAATCAGCCCAACGATCCGGTAGTTCGCCGGCGCACCGGCCAGCTCCAGCAACGCTGGATCCTGCATGACACCACCGGACTTCAAGTAGGTGCCCAGATCCAGAGACTCCGCGGCAATGATGAGATTCGCGATCGCCATCATGGTAGCAGCGTAATCTTCTTCCCTGGTGACTGGATCGACGTTCACAGCCGCCATTGCAACAACAAATACCGGGGTATCCCGCGTCTCCCGGCGCACTTTGTCCGCTCCGGCCAGGGCTTCGGGTGCAGACGAGTCGGTATATCGCTTGAGCCGGTGGCGTGCCCTGATCTCAGCGTACCGGTCCCGCGCCGCCCCGGTGAGGACCGCGAAGCGCCAAGGCTCGGTAAGCTTGTGGTTAGGCGCGCGCACCGCGCACTCGAGCAACTGCTCGATCACTCGTCGAGGCACCGCATCGGGCCGAAAGCGCCTCGTCGAAGTGCGCTTGTTGATGGCGGTAATGGCGTCCATGAGGTCGAATCTAGTTGTTTATTCCGCAGCGGCACGATGCCGGCGAACGAGGTAGGTCAGCGCGACGAAATCGTACACACTATGGGCTACGATGGGTGTCAGCAGGTTTCCTTCGACCCAGAACACGGCTCCCAGGTACATGCCTGCCAGGCCGGCGAGGAATGCGTATGTTGGGGTCAGGAAATGCGCCAGTCCAAAGGCGAGGCTCGCGAGCACCAGGGCGAGACTCTGGGGGAGTATGCGAGCGAGTCCCACCTGGACGACACCCCGGAAGAAAATCTCCTCGGCCGTTCCCGCCATGATGGCGAGTAGAGCCACTTCCACCGGGGTGCAGGACGCCAGCAGGGGTCCAAGCTGCCGCTGGACCAGTTCAACGAGACCGCGAACCGATTTTCTGGGAGTTCTGAGAGTCCACCAGAGTCCGAGGAGGAGCGGCACGGAAGCCGCCACTCCAGTGAGTGCCCCAGCTGCGGTGGCCCGCATCTGGTCCAGTGGCTGGATACCGAGCCACCGGCCAACGGCCCACCCAATTACGAGTAAACCGGCTTCTCCCGCGAGTGCGATGCGGAAGAAGCTGGTCGCTCTGGCGGATGATCCCGGGCTGGAGGGTTCTACTTTGCGCGCTCGAGATAGGCGCCGTCGCGTGGGTTCACCCGCACTCGTTCTCCCTCGCTGATGAACTCGGGAACCTGAATGATGACCCCGTTGCTCAGTTTCGCCGGCTTGGTGCTGGCAGTCTTCGTCGCCGTCTTCATGACCGGTGCCGTTTCGACCACCTCCAGCTCAGCCATCGACGGGAGCTGGATCGATATCGGCCGGCCGCCGAGCCAGTCAGCCTGGAACGTGACGCCCGATTCCAGCCAGAGCGCTTGCTCTCCGGCTGCCGCAGCGTCAAGGGTGTACTGCTCGTAGCTTTCCGAGTCCATCACATGAACGCCGTTTGCGTCGCGATAGAGCACCTGGAGCTGTCTGGTGTCCAGCCGAGCCTCCTCGACGAACTCGGTGGCGCTGAACCGGTGGTCGAAGGTGGCACCGGTATTCAGGTTTCTCATCCGGGCTTGTACGAAGGCTCGCAAGTTCCCCGGCGTTCTGTGGGTGAACTCCATGACTCGGCAAGGCTGTCCCTGGAAAAAAATGACGTGTCCCCGTCGAATATCACTTGCCTTCATCGCGTCCGAGCTCCCTGTGGTTGACGGGTGGTCCATCATTTCGTCTGGCGTAGAAAATACACTCTACGCTGATATTGTTCAGCGGCCGATCGGAGTCCCACCTGACCGCTCGCCAGCACAGCTCATCTCATATTGGTCGACACCGGCGATTTTGGCCTGAGGCGCCACGACGACGACGAGCGGCTTCGCCTGGAGGCATGGCGCCGCAATGTCGGCGGCCATGTGACGCTCGATCTCACCCCCGCATCAGCACTCGACGGCCCTGAACAGAGCAGCCTGTTGGTTCTCTGCTGGAATGTATGGATCGGCCGCGGCAGACTCCGGGAAGTCGTGGGCCGGATCCGCAACGGCGACTATACAGCCCTGGGGGCCGAACCGGCTCTACCGCTGGTAGTGCTCGCGCAGGAAGCCTACCGGAGCGATTCTTCGATTCCGCCGCTTCAGGGCGGCCGGGCGGGACGTTTGCTCGTTGGCGGGCTGCAACAAGAGGACATCGTGGAAGCTGCCCATGATCTCGGCATGAATTTGCGCTACGCCCCGTCGATGCGGAACGGTGCCACGCCGAGTGATCGGGGTAACGCCGTGCTCTCTACCCTGCCCTTGCACGATGCCCAGGCACTGGAGCTCCCGCTGGTACTTCAGCGGCGGGTAGCGGTGACCGCTGCTCTCGTCATGGGTGGGGCCAGACTGCGGCTCGTTTCCGCGCACCTCGATCCCCGTGGCCCACCGGGATACAAGTGGCTCGGAGCCGCGGGCCGGGCGCTGCAGACACAATATCTGGTCTCCTCGATCGAGGATGATACTGTCGTTCTCGGAGCCGATCTCAATCTGGGACGCGGCAGATACGAACCCACCTGGCGTCTCCTGAGCGAGGCCGGGTTCAATTTCGGAGTTCCTCCAGCTTCACCTCGCTGGCGTCATACCTATCATGCCCTTCCCCGCCTGGTGCTCGACTATGTGCTGGTGCGAAATCGGATCGGGGTCATCAGCCATGCCACCGTTCACCGGCTGGATGAGGATCCGCGAGATAGGGGGCCGCGCGTGTTCGGCTCGGATCATCATCCGCTGCTCGCCCGCATCGAGCTGCATCGGTCGAGCGTCGAGCCTCGATGAGTGACCTGCCGTGGTGGGGCTGGACCCTGATTGCGTGCGGGGCAATTGGCGTGGTCGGGGTATTCGGTGCGCTCTTTTTTCCCGACTGGCCCAGTGACGACCACACGGTCGGCTTCAAGGCGGACGCTGGGTCGGAAGATTTCGTCGAGTGGACTGCCGGGTTCCTGAATTCCCCTATTTTTCGAGGTGGCAGTCTCACCCTGCTCCAGAATGGCGACGCGTTTTTCCCCGCGATGCTGAGTGCCATCCGATCAGCGAAAGATTCGATCAACTTCGAGACCTACATCTTCGAGCCGGATGAGATCGGCCGCGAGTTCATGAATGCACTCAAGGAGCGCGCTCGAGCCGGCGTGGAGGTGCGGCTGCTGGTCGATGCCTTCGGCGCGCTCAAGCTCAAGAAGCGTCACCGTGACGAGTTACGTGGAGCTGGCGTGAACGTGGTGCGGTTCCGGCCACTCGCCCTCCGGAATTTGGTGCGATTCTACCGCCGCACCCATCGGCGCGCCATAGTCATCGACGGCTGCGTGGGATTCACCGGTGGTGCCGCCGTGTCGAACAAGTGGAAGGGGAACGTCAGCAACGCCCACGAGTGGCGGGACAGTATGTCCCGTGTGACAGGACCGCTCGTCGCGGGCATACAATCCGCCTTTGCCGGCAACTGGGTGTATTGTACCGGAGAGGTCCTCGCAGGTAGTCGTTTCTTTCCCAAACTCGATCGAGGGGCGGGTCCCTGCGGACTCTCGATAATCAGCTCTCCTTCGGACGCGTTTCAGCCGATACGGCTGCTCTTCTGGCTCAGCTTCATCAACGCGCAAAAGCGACTCTGGATATGCAACTCTTATTTCATCCCGGACCGCCGATTGCGAAAGGCGGTCATCGAGCGGGCTCGCTCCGGAGTCGATGTTCGGGTCCTGGTACCCGGCAACCACACCGATGCGGTACCGGTTCAGCTGGCAGGGCGGAGTTACTACGATGAGCTGCTCGCCGCCGGGGTCAGAATCTTCGAGTTCGAGCCTGCAATGATGCACGCCAAAACGACTGTAGTGGACAGCCGGTGGGCTATCGTGGGGTCAGCCAACCTGGATGAGCGCAGCATGGAGCTGAACGAAGAAAATGTGCTGGGGGTGGCAGATCCGGAGTTTGCCCGGTCAATCGAAGAGGGAATGCTTGCTGACCTCGAGCGCTCGCGGGAAATCGATCTGGAGCAGTGGCGCAACCGCCCGTATTATCGGCGCGTCGTCGAGCGATTCGCGCAGGCACTCATCGAGCAGTACTGAGCCTGCACTTTCAGGGACTTAGACCGGGCCGTTGAAAGCCGGATCACAGACCCGGGTTCTAAGCTCCGTCTCGGACCCGCGGAACCATCCTCCTCTGAACTCGAAATGCTCTTCGTTCAACAGACGCATACCAAGCGCGGCCGTACCCTGTTGTTGGACTTGCCAGAGCAGCACGCGTGCACCCATCTCGGCAGCCGGCTCCCAGACGTCCGGGGTAAGCGGAGGATACAGGCCGGCAAACTCCGGTTTCAGTCTGGCCTGCCGAGCCGTCGAATCCATGCCCCCTCCGGGATAATCAGGTTACTGCGGACACACCGCGGGTTTGCGAGGCAGAGATAATGCGCGCATCAGCGCTGCTACACCAGGGCTTCTGACTGCCGTCCCGCTTCACGCAACCCTTGGGCCGCGTGCGCTCGCTGCCAGTGCAGGCCCTAGTCGGTCTGATTGGTGAGCTGCCCACCTCCACCCATATGAGTCTCCAGGGCTCCAGTCAAATCGACTCCTTCCGCACCCAGAAGCCGAAACAGCTCCCACTCCGCGGCCCGCGCGGCATGAATACGGCGGCCGTTGTACATCAACGAAATGACCAG
>DATFFX010000282.1:0-5617 GCA_035249825.1 Gemmatimonadales bacterium
CGTAGGCGAGGTCGACCGTGTCGCCGACCTTGAACGCGCCGGTGTCGGGCTGCTCCTGCCCCGTGATCATCCGGAACAGGGTCGTCTTGCCGGCGCCGTTGGGACCGATTACTCCCACGATGCCGCCTCGTGGAAGCGAGAAGGTCAGGTTGTCGAAGAGGAGCCGGTCCCCGAAACCCTTGGCGACATCTCGGGCGACCACGACCTCGTCTCCCAGACGCTCAGGCACCGGGATCAGGATTTCCGCGCTACCCTCGGTTTGCCGCTCCGCCTCTTCTCGCAGCTCCTCATAGCGCGTGATGCGCGCTTTGCTCTTGGCCTGCCGGGCGCGAGGAGACATGCGAACCCACTCGAGCTCGCGCTGGAGCGTCTTCTGGCGAGCGGACGCTTGTTTCTCCTCCTGTCCTAAACGGCGTTCCTTCTGCTGGAGCCAGGAGGAATAGTTGCCTTCCCAGGGGATGCCGGCTCCCTGGTACAACTCGAGGATCCAGCCCGCCACATTGTCGAGGAAGTAGCGGTCGTGGGTGACTGCCACCACGGTGCCGGGAAACTCCGCGAGATAGCGTTCCAGCCACCAGACACTCTCGGCATCGAGGTGATTGGTGGGCTCGTCGAGCAGCAGCATGTCCGGCTGCTCCAGGAGCAGGCGGCACAAGGCCACCCTGCGCCGCTCCCCACCGGATATTCTGGCGACGTCGGCGTCGCCAGGTGGAAGGCGGAGCGCATCCATGGCCATGTCGACCTTGTGGTCCAGCTCCCAGAGACCGAGCGCGTCAATGCGTTCCTGCAGATTCCCCTGCTTCTCCAGCAGCCGCTCCATCTCGTCCGCTTCCATCGGCTCGGCGAATCTGGCGCTGATCTCGTTGAACTGATCGAGCATCGCTTGTTGCTCGCGCACACCGTCCATCACGTTGCCGCGGACGTCCTTGTCGAGGTCGAGCTGGGGCTCCTGCGGCAGGTAGCCGATCCGGGTACCCGGCAGCGGCCGCGCCTCGCCGAGAAAATCCTTGTCGACCCCGGCCATGATTCGCAGCAGGGAAGACTTGCCCGCGCCATTCGCCCCCAGCACGCCGATCTTGGCGCCGGGAAAGAAGGACAGGTGGATGCCCTTGAGGATCTCGCGAGACGGTGGCACGACCTTTCGGAGGTCGCGCATGGTGAAGATGTATTCGCCGGCCATAGGCGGGGGAAGATAAGCGGAGGACGGAGGTGTTAGCTATTAGATATGAGCTATGAGCTGTGAGCTATGAGCTATTAGCTGTGAGCTATGAGCTGTGAGCTATGAGCAGTGAGCTATGAGCTAGTAGCTATTAGTCGTTAGCTATTAGCTGTTGGCTACGTGCATTTCTACGCGGCCACAGCTCGCTGCGCTGGAAGCGAAATTGATCGCCACTGCGATATAAGGATGATCCTGTTCGGAGCTGGCAATGGACATTTGTCGCTCGCCGAACCCAGGAGGTTCAGTGGGCGATTTCAAGAAACTTAAGGTGTGGCAGAAGGCTCACGAGCTGACAATTGCCGTTTACAAATCAACCCTGAAATTTCCGGATCAGGAGCGCTATGGTCTGACATCTCAACTACGTCGTGCCGCGGCATCCATTCCCGCCAATCTGGCTGAAGGCTGTGGTCGCGGCTCCGATAATGAGCTCGGAAGGTATGTGCATATCAGCCTCGGCTCAGCAAATGAGCTGGAGTATCACCTTCTCCTCGCCCGGGCGGTGGGGTGCCTCGCACCTCCAGTATACGGATCTCTCAACGCGGCCACGTTAGAGGTCCAGAGCATGCTGGCCACATTCGGTCGAAGACTGAAGCAAGGCAGAGCAGCTATGGGCTAGGACGTAGCTGGTGCCCGATAGCTAAACACTAAGAGCAAATAGCTAACAGCTAATAGCTAACGACTAACAGCTCCCCACAAACAAGAAGGGCGCCCCAGCGGGAGCGCCCTCGGTAGTACGCCGGCGGACCGGTCTAGCTGAGGTTCTTGTTCGCGATCTTGGCGAGGTCGAACATGGTGACCTGGCTTCTGCCGCCGAACAGCGGCCTGAGCTTTTCATCGGCATTGATGGCCCGACGGTTCTTCGCGTCCTGCAGTCCATTCCGCTTGATGTAGACCCAGAGCTTGCTGATAACCTGGGTCCTCGGCATGGGATTGTTCCCGATCACGGCCGCGAGCTGAGAGCTCGGCTGCAATGGCTTCATGAATGCTGGATTCGGAGCGCGCTTCTTACCGGAGGATTTCTTGGTGGCTCTCTTTGCCGCCTTCTTGCGGGCAGCGGGTCGCTTTGCGGTCTTCTTTGCTGATTTCTTCCTGCCGGCAGTCTTCTTCTTGGTGGCCATCGCGAGTCTCCCAAAGTGGGTGAGAACCGTGCTGTGCCTCGGAACCAACGAGAACTACCGTGAACAACAGTAAGCAGACCGCGCGCCGACGCAATAGGGAAATGTCGATTTCCCCTCTGAGAACCCGTGCCGGCTTGCCGGTAAGCGCCTGGGAAAGGGGCGGCGTGCGGCTATTTTCCAGAGGAGAACGGACCGATGCTGTCGTTTTCGACCTTCTTCGGCGGTGTTCCCATGAACCCCAGATTCTCGATTCTGCGCCGGGCGACCCTCGCACTGACGCCCCTCCTGCTGCTCGATGGATCGAGCACTTTCCCTCAGAAAAACGCACAATGCGACGCAGACAACGGCGGCCTGGTGCTGCCCCAGGGCTTCTGCGCCGCGCTCGTGGCCGGACAACTCGGACCCGTCAGGCAGCTGGCAGTCGGAGAGAACGGGCATCTCTACGCCGCGCTCAGCGGAAAGCCCGGTGACAACACCGGTGGTGTGCTGGCCTTCAGAGACCGTGACGGAGACGGCAAGCCGGAAGAGCGCGCCAGCTTCGGACCGGGAGGCGGCAACGACGTGAAGCTGCACGACGGGTATCTCTACTTCGCGCTGAACGACCGAGTGGTGCGCTATCGTCTCGAAGATGGCAAGCTCGAGCCATCCGGTGAAGAAGAGACAGTCGTAGCCGATCTCCCCAGCGATGGTGGGCATCGGGCGAAAAGTCTTGCCTTCGGGCCCGGAGACGCGATGTACGTGAACATCGGCTCCCGGACGAACAGCTGCCAAGAGACCGACCGGCTTCCCAGTTCACCGGGTCACGATCCCTGCACCGAGCTCGAACAGCGGGCTGGTATCTGGCGTTTCTCCGCCAATCGAACAGGTCAGCGCTTTGCCGACGGGCGGCGCTTCGCTACCGGACTTCGCAATGCCATGGCTCTGGCAACCCAGCCCGGAACCGGTGCCCTCTTCGCCGCGGTTCACGGCCGCGACCAGCTGAGCGATAACTGGGGATTCAGCGACGAGGTCAATGCCAACAACCCCGGCGAGGAGCTGGTGCGGGTCGAGCAGGGCGGCGACTACGGCTGGCCCTATTGCTACTACAGCAATCAGTACCGGAAGAAAGTGCTGGCCCCAGAGTATGGCGGCGACGGCCAGAAGGTCGGTCGTTGCGCCCCTGCCAAGGATCCGGTTCTTGTGTTTCCCGGGCACTGGGCCCCGATGGCGATGGCGTTCTACACCTCGGAGGCATTCGGAACGAAGTACACCCGAGGCCTGTTCGTCGCATTCCACGGATCGTGGAATCGGGCGCCGTTGCCGCAGGAGGGATACCGCGTGGTGTTCGTGCCCTTCACCGGGAGTGGCCCCAGCGGCGGTTACACGACGTTTGCGACCGAGAAGGGTGGGCCCACCGCGCTCCGCGCCAGTGGGGTGGCAGTCGCGCCGGATGGCTCGCTGTACATCTCGGCTGATCAGAACGGGAAGATCTGGCGGATAACGAAAAGAAAGGCGTGAACAGTGAACGTGAACGGGAGCGGGGGGAATGCCCGTTCACTGTTCACCGTTCACTGTTCACTGCGTCTCTTTTAGTACCCGCTCGATCTCCGAAACGTCCGCCTCGATCTCGATGGGCCGGTTCGCTCCTGGTGGCGGGGGCTCCATCTCTCGATGATAGCGGAGCAGAAGGCCGGGGTCCTTGAGGATGTGACCGGTGAGCACAGCGACCACGCGATCGGTCCGTTTGACGTGTCCGTTCGCGACGAGCTGTCGCAGCCCCGCCAGCGTCACTGCGCTGGCAGGCTCACAACCAATTCCCGAGGCGTCGATCGCGGCTTTGGCCGCCAGCAGCTCCTCGTCGGAAGCCGAAAGCACCACGCCATCAGTCTCGGTTATCGACTGCACTGCCCGGCTGTAGGAGGCAGGATCTCCAATCCTGATCGCCGTTGCCACCGTATCCGCCTTGACCCGATATCTATGAGCGAACCCTTCGGCGAAGCTCCGCGCGAACGGCGCCGCCCCTGCTGCTTGGACTGCAGCGAGTCGTGGGAGGCGCGAGATCAAGCCCCACTGTCGTGCCTCCCGGAGTGCCTTACCGAATGCCGAAGTGTTCCCCAGATTGCCGGCCGGCAGCACGATCCAGTCGGGCGGCTCCCAGGCGAGCTGCTCCAGCAGCTCCAGGATGATTGTTTTCTGACCCTCGATCCGAAACGGATTGATGGAATTCAGCAGGTACACTCCGAGTTGCTGGCTCGCCTGCTCGACCAGGTGAAGACAGTCATCGAAATCGCCACGGACCAGCAGCGTTTTCGCACCATAGGCCAGGGACTGCGCCAGCTTTCCGATCGCAACGCCCCCTGCCGGTACCAGGACCAGAGCCGGCAGCCCAGCCTGAGACGCGTAGGCCGCGAGAGAGGCCGACGTGTTTCCGGTCGAAGCGCAAGCCACGGCGGCGGCTCCGATGCGCTTCGCCTGGGTGATTCCCACGGTCATGCCCCGGTCCTTGAACGAGCCGGTCGGGTTATAACCTTCGTGCTTGAGACGGAGTCCGTCGATCCCGGTCCATCGATCCAGAGCCATGCGGTGGAGCAGCGGCGTATTTCCTTCCGGGTGAGACACCACTTCGTCGGCCGAAGGGAGCACCAACTCGCGGAAGCGCCAGACTCCCGATGCGGTGGCGCCCGGCTTGGCACCACGGCGCTCGGTGAAGCTCCGGATCAGCTCGGCTGGCGTCATTGACGGTGGCCTGTGCTGAATCTCCAGCAGCCCGCCACACACCGTGCAGCGTGGGTGTGGATCCGTCTCCACCAACTCATTGCCGCAGTCTACGCACCTTTGCCAGCTCTGGGGCCGCTGGGTCTCGAACCTCATCGGCGCGCTCCCGGCTCTTGGGTGAGTAGGCGGGCGCCCTGACGATCGATCCGGGCCACGCGAACGTCACTGTTATGTCCGCACATGGTGTACGCGCTTGCCATTGCGGCTGCCACCCGTTCGCCCGCACTGTGACCCCGCACCAGCGCGAAGGAAGTCGGACCACTCCCGGAGATCGAGCTGCCGAGGGCTCCTGCGTCCATGGCGGCACGTTTGGCTTCCCTGAATCCCGGAAGGAGTGCGGCCCGCGCCGGCTCGGCAATCCGATCGTCGATTGCCCTTCCCAGCAGGGCATAGTCGGAGGCTGCCAATGCGGCTACCATGGCGCCAACCTGCGCTGCCTGATGAACGGCGGCGGCACGAGAGATTTGTGCTGGAAGCACGCGGCGTGACTCCATCGTACGAAGCTCCTGATGGGGCCGGGCAACGA
>DATFFX010000283.1:0-19717 GCA_035249825.1 Gemmatimonadales bacterium
AATCACAACTTTCTCGAAGCTGCGCCGGCGCTGCACCTCATCCCGGAGAAATTCGACCAGCCATTGTCGGCTCAGCGCGGCATCGATCGCGAGGGGATCCTGCCCGGGATTGAAGCGGGCCGGACTCGGCGGGTAAGCGGGTAAGCTCACAGGCCGGACGGCGCGGGAGTCCCGCGACTTTCGCTTGCTCGTCGGTTCCTCATCCCCACTATCAGCCTGGCTCCCGACCCGCTTACCCGCTGACCCGCTTCCTCTCCTGGCTGCGTGCAGCGAGCCGAGCAGGTGCGGCAATCGCATCTCCAGATCGGCCAGCAGGGGCAGGTCAGCCCGCGCCCGGGTGATCTCCTCGAAGTCGAGCAGGGCGGGAAGGATCGCTTCCTGGAAAAGGGGGCCGTGGGCCAGTAAATCCCCCCGGGGCCCGGCCAGGATCGATCCCCCCGGAAAGGCTTTGCCACCCTCGAAGCCGACCAGCTGCGGCAGGGCCAGGTACACCCCGTGCTCGCCCGCGATGTCCTGGGCCAGGCGGCTCCACCGTCCCAGGCTTACCGGCCGTCCTGCAGTATCATCGCTTGCAATTACGCCTCGAGCCGGGCTGGCACTTGGCACGATGATCAGCTGGGCCCCGTCGAGCGCGGCGAGCATCGGAGTGAATGAGTGCCAGGCATCCTCACAAATGAGGAGCGCTGCCCTGCCCCAGCGAGTATCGAACGCCTGGACGCTGCGGCCCGCTTCTACGAAGCGTTCCTCGTCGAAGACTCCATAAGTCGGGAGGAAAATCTTGCGGTGGACATGGCGGATCCCTGCCTCAGGCCCGCCAAGAGTGGCATACAGTCCGGAGTTGTAAAACCTGTTACCATGGATTTCGTAGAAGCCAAGTGCAATATCGACCGGAGGGGTTCCTGCGTCGCGGTGCTGCCGGCTCAAGTCATCGAACAGCTGGTCGGCTGGGATCGCCAGATCTCGCACCCCACCCTCCAGGAAGTAACCCGTGAGGGCGGTCTCCGGCCCAACGATCAGATCCGGAGGCTCAGACCAACTCCCGACCTCGCGCAGGAGGGCGCCGAGCCGGCAGAGGTTCTCCTCATACGCCCCCTTGTGAGGACGTATCTGGGCAATGGCAAGGCGGAGCACCCTTAAAGGTAAGAGGTGAGAAGTGACAGGCGAAAGCCTGCCATCCGGAGGAAGCGAAGGATCCAATTCTTGGGACCTCTACCTCTTAGCTTTTACTGCTTACCTCTTGCCTCACACTTCTCACTTCTTACTTCTTACTTTGCCGGGAGATTGATTTGTCTACAGCCTTCCAGGCAGTTAGTGGCGTGGCCAACGCCTGTCAGATACTGCCGAACGTAATCAGCGGTGGCCAGCCGACGGCCCAACAGCTCAAGGAGTTCAAGGCTGCCGGGGGCGACATTGTTCTCGACCTGCGTGACCCCATGGAACCCCGGCCTGTCGATGAGGCCAACCTGGTGCGTGAGCTCGGGATGGAGTACGTCAATGTCCCTGTACGGGCAGGCTCGCTCGACGACACTGCTCTCGAGCGCATCCTCGCAGTACTTCGCCGGGCCGGGGATCAAACTGTATTCTTTCATTGCGGCAGCGGAAGCCGGGTGGGGGGTGCGCTGATTCCCTACTTTATTCTGGATCAGGGGATGGAAGAAGAGGACGCGGTGGGTCAGGCGATGAGAGTAGGGCTCCGGAGTGCGGAATACCTGGAGTGGGGGCTGGACTACGCCCGGCGAAACCAGAGCCCGGCCAAGCCGTAGTCGTAAGGACTGTTGGTGGTGGTGCCTTGGTGGCCTTCGTGGTGAATACCTTACTCACTTCAACTTTCTCTGGAGTTCCGATGTCCCGCCTGATGCACTCGTTAGCGGTGGGTTTCCTCAGCTCCGCCGTCACGGCCTCACTGGCCGCACAGCAGCAATCCAAACCTATCGATCCGGCGAACATCGACAGCACCTGTCACCCATGCAGGGACTTCTTCCAGTATGCCAATGGCGGGTGGCTCAGACGCAGCGAAATTCCCGGGGACTTGCCTCGCTGGGGCAGCTTCAACGAGCTGCAGGAGCAGAACTTTGCCGCGCTCAAGGATGTACTGACAGAGGCGGCCCGGGAGGCTCGCACGACCCGAGACGCCAACGCCAGGAAGCTGGGAACGTTCTACGGCACCTGTATGGACTCGGCCACCGTCGAGTCGGCCGGGATCACTCCATTGTCGGGCGAGTTGAAGCGGCTCGAAACCATTTCGGACAGGAGCGGCGTCGAAGCCGGGATCGTTCGGCTGCACAAAGTGGGAATCCCGGCAGCCTTCGCGTTCCGATCCACGCCGGACGCGAAGCAAAGCACACGCACCATAGCGGAGCTGTACCAGGCCGGGCTGGGTCTGCCGGACAGGGACTACTACACCAAGTCCGATTCTGCCTCACAGAAGATTCAGGGTGAGTACGTGCAGCACGTGTCCAACATGCTGCGACTCAGTGGCTGGGATAGCTCGGTAGCAGCACAATCGGCCGAACGCATAATGCGCCTGGAAACCGCCCTGGCCCAGGCGTCAATGACACGCGAGGCTCAGCGCGACCCTGAGAGCGTTTACCATCTCACCCGGGCAGCGGACCTACCCAGGATCACCCCCCGGTTCGGCTGGCGGCGCTACCTGAGCAGTCACGGGCTCAAAGGCATCGACGACGTCAATGTCGCACAGCCCGAGTTCATGAGCACAGTCGACTCTTTATTGACAGCGGCGCCGGTGGACGACTGGAAGGCATACCTCCGCTGGAACGTCATCGCGAACACAGCACCAGCTCTGAGCTCGCCCTTCGTGAAGGAAAGCTTTCGATTCAACTCCACGGTGCTGCGCGGGGTTTCCGAGATGCGGCCCAGGTGGAAGCGCTGCCTGGCGTTTACCGATCAGGCACTCGGCGAGGTGCTCGGGCAGGCTTACGTCAGAAAGAACTTTACCCCGGAGGCCAAGGCGAGAGCCCTGGAGATGGTGCGCAACATACGTTTGGAATTCCGCGAACGCCTCCAGCAGCTCTCATGGATGAGTCAGGATACCAAAGCCAAGGCGTACGCCAAGCTTCAAGCGATCATCAATAAGATCGGCTACCCCGACAGCTGGCGGGACTACTCCAGGCTGGCGGTACGACCCGGACCCTTCGTGTCCAACCGCCTGCGGGCAAATGAATTCGAAACGGCACGGGTGCTGAGGAAGATCGGCCGGCCCACCGACCGCACTGAATGGGGAATGACGCCGCCGACCGTCAACGCCTACTACAACGCCCCTACCAACGAAATCACCTTTCCCGCCGGGATAATGCAGCCGCCATTCTTCAACCCGAAGGCCGATGATGCGGTGAATTACGGTGGGATGGGGGGAGCCATCGGTCACGAGATAACCCATGGCTTCGATGATGAAGGAAGGCAGTTCGACTCAAAGGGTAACCTGAGCGGGTGGTGGACCGAATCTGATGAGGCGGAGTTCAATCGAAGGGCTGCGATGGTCGAGAAGCAGTTCGACAGCTACGTGGCGATCGACTCACTGCACGTCAACGGAAAGCTGACTCTGGGAGAGAACATCGCGGATTTCGGTGGACTGATCATCGCCCACGGAGCCTACCGCCGGTCACTCCGCGGGAAGACGCCTGAGCCTATAGATGGGTTGACCGGAGACCAGCGTTTCTTCCTCGCATGGGCCCAGATCTGGCGGGCGAAGGCACGTCCGGAGTTCGAGCGGCTGATGGTCAACACCGATCCACACGCGCCTCCCAAGCTCCGGACCAACGGTCCGCTGTCGAACATCCCAGCGTTTGCCCAGGCTTTCGGCTGCAAGGAAGGAGATCCTATGGTCAGGCCTGAAAGCCAACGCGCCCAAATCTGGTGACCGCTTAGCGCCTGCGGACTCCACCACCCCCTGCCGGACGCCCCCCACCCGCGGAGCGTCCGGCTCCAGCCGATCCTCGGCTCTCCGCCCGGCCGGAACTGCGAACCTGCGGGGCTGGAGATCCCCCTCGTTCTACTTCCCGGCGCTCCGGTCTCGCCTGGGGTGCCGGGGCACGCTCGGCCCGGCGCGGCGGTTCACGCTCTACCCGAGGCTGCTCCCTTGGCCGCACATCCCGAGGCTCCGCCTCTCGGCCGGCGGGCGCTGTCTCACGCGAAGTTGTGACGGCTCGTCGCTCGTTTCCCTGCCCGGTTACGCGCCCGGCTTCAGGTTCACGGGCCCGGCGTCCTTCTATCGTCTTGGGCTCGATACGACTTTGGTGGCCCACTGAACGCCTCGGCGCGACACCACTCGGCAACTCCGCCCCGTCCTGAGCAAGCCGTCGTACCGGAGTCGCTGCGACCGGTTCCCGCACCCGCGACAATGGCGGGGTGTATACCGTGTTCACTGAACGGCGAAGATCGTGACGGCGGTCGCGGTACCCAGCGCTGAATCCGTCGGAGCCCCGGAATCGGTAAGCGGTATAGGGACGATTGTAGGTGCGATACCGATCGTAATAGTAGGGCCGCCCATACCCGTAATAGTGGTGCGGGTATACATACCGCGGATAGTACGCCGGGGCGTAATAGTATGGGTCGTAGAAGAAGGGGTTAAAGAATGGATCGTAGGCGTAATAGTAGGGATCATAGTAGTAACGCCGGTACGGCCGCCCATAAAACAGCCCAATCGACACGCCGAACGGCGAGTGCCCGTAGTAGGAGCGCCCGCAGGAGAAGCTGCACCAGCCATCATCGTACAGCGAGCCGTAATAACGCGACGATGATACGTATGCGGACCTGCTGATAACATCATAGGTGAGGATGTCGTAGTCGTAGCTGCCCTGTGCCATGCGACGGACCAGGTCATTGAGCTCCGGCTCAGGGTCCTCGCGCAACCGGGCAGGTGCCAGGGCACGGTAGTCCCAGTGATCCGCGATGATGAATTCATCAAACCGGAATGGGTCACGGGAGACGGCCGCGTACACGGCCCCGCGTCCGGTATCGTCAACATCGAAAGTCTCGCGCCCACCACGTCCCCGAACCTCGTACTTCTTGTCGCCGCGCACGAAGTTGTCTTTGTCGGGGTCCAGCGGGAAGAGAACCCGCAGGCGGCCCTCCGGATCTACGTGCAGGACTACCAGGTAGCCATCATAGCTCGATTGCACCTGAACCTTGGCGCGATCACCCGGCAGAAATCGGCGATCGTCGCTGATCCATAGGCGGATCGGCGGGTCGTCCTGGGTCAGAGCCTCGGTGTTAGTGGGAGACCCTGAGAACAGCAGCGGAAGGAGCAGCGCGGATATCATGGCACCTCCCAAACAACCTGGTTACATCGTGGAAAGGACGACGGGACACTCACATGGGCATTAGAGACCGCTCTGCGGTTCTGCGAGGCGCGTGCCACGTCCTACGACATTGAAATCTAACTATTTAGGAACGTTCAACGGGCCGCTTTTGTCCCCTTTTCACCCGATTTGACTCGCTCTGGCGGACATTGTTAAGTCCATACCCGACAGCCAAATCAACCGTTCCTGCGGCCTTCCCGGGGCGGATTCTTCGATGCACCACTATGGAACGGTATACGTCTCAAAAAAGCCCAAACCGGAATCGGCCACGGTTTCACCCGCCAACCGACCGGTGAGATTGAACTCTCCACGCATCTGGAGAAAGGTGCGGCGGAAATCGCTCGCCTCCATCTCAGTGGCAACGGCATCGAGCACCCTAACGGCCAGCCGGACACTGTCGGATTCACGGGTGCCGACCAGGCTGAACCTCCTTGGCGCCTTGGCTCTGTCGATCCCTGCCGCCGGTTGTTCACCATCGTAGTTGATTCGGGTAAACCGAAGCACCTGCTTCACGCCCAGAGAGTCCACCAGAGTCAGGAAGAATGGTGAGCTGGAGGAGGAGCTCTCGTGAGTACCATCCCCCCCTGGCACGTATACGCCGCCATACAGCAGGTTCAGCCGGCTTCCCTCTCCGGTGCCCCATTCCCAGGTCACCTCCCGCCAGACGCCCCAATTGTGATCGTGATAGGCCGTAGCATTGCTGAAACGACGACAGGCACCGCCGACGCAAATCTTGCCCGAGGCCTTCGCGCTGAGGGCTGGAACGACGTAGCCGGAAAAAAATTCGTTTTCGCGCAGCTCTACCGGAGGGAAATAGCGATTGCGAGCAGGAACAAGATCGATGTCGATGCTTACCTCACCTGCCCTGCCATTCGCTACAGCGAGTAATCGGTACAAGCCGCTCCGTTGGCGAACTGAACTTCGTGAGATCGTCACGTCGGCGCTGGCAGTGTCGAACTCGACCAGGGAGGAGGGGACACGAGCGGCAAACCGTTCGTAACTTCCGTCGGGGCGGCGATGAGTGACGAGTATTTGGCCGCCCCACTCGCCGGCGCGAACCTGACCGCCTATAAGGAACGTGATGTACCACCATTCCTCGGCGGTGACCACGACGTTGAAGTAATGCCACTCCGCCCATGTGGAGTCCGGGCGTGAAGGAAGATGAAAACGGTCGATCTCGTCATAGAACTGCTGAGCCGTAGGCGCGACATAGATCGAATCGTCCCGGGAATCCTTCCAGAGCCCCGAGCGGAGATCGAGGCCTGCGCCTACAGCACTCGCCCGGCTGGGAATCTCAGCTCCGGCTCTCACAGGGATCGTCCGCTCACCCCGGCGCAAGTACAGGAGCTCCCCTTCGATGACTGGTGAAACCACCTGCACCTGCTCTGCGTTGCGTGGGCCTCCCAGAATCTGCCGGGTCAGGAATCGCGCGCGGTCAATACCGAAGAACATGGCGCCCAGTCCACCAGTGCGCATGGCTTCGATATCGATGCCCTGAGGCAATACCGTCAACTCCCCGCCACCGACCAGGGAAACGTCGCGAGACTGCTCCAGCATCGCCTCACCGACCGACAGCAGCACGATCATGACGCCGACACCCAGCGAGAAGCCCACGAGCAGGAAGAGGGATCGACGTTTCCGAACCAGCAGGTGACGGAACGCCAGAGTGGTCAACACAGTGGACAGGCGGGTAAGCGGGTAAGCGGAAACGAATAGGTCGATGAAACGGCGCACTGCGTGGGCCGATCATTCGCGTTATCAGGCGCCCGAATACCCCAAGTCAATCGCATATACGGCCATCCGTCATATGGATAATCCGTTCAGCTTGAGCGGCGAGTCTCTCGTCGTGGGTTACCACCACCAACGTGGTACCATCTTTGTTCAGCCGCTGGAACAGCGCGAGAATCCCGTGTCCGGTGGCTGCATCGAGCTCTCCCGTGGGCTCGTCCGCCAGCAGGAGCGCAGGGCGGTTGGCGAGCGCCCGGGCGATGGCCACCCGCTGCATCTCACCGCCAGAGAGCTGAGTTGCACGGTGATCAGAGCGATTTTCCAGACCCACGTACGCGAGCAGCTCCAGTGCTCGTTCGCGCCGCTCCTTTCTGGACGTTCCCGCTTCTGCCATAGGCAGCTCGACATTTTCCAGAGCAGAGAGGACCGGAAGGAGATGGAATCGCTGAAAAACAAATCCCAGCCGGGTGAGACGCAGACGGGTGAGCTCTCGATCCGACAGGGTGTCCAATCGGGTGCCAAGGATCTGGACCACGCCTGATGAGGGAGTGTCGATGCCGCCGATGAGTTGAAGCAAGGTTGACTTCCCGCTGCCGGATGGCCCCGCGATGGCTATGTATTCACCAGCCAATACGTCGAGCGACACACCCCGGAGTGCGTGTACGGCGGCTCCGTTCATGGGGTAGTCTTTGCGCAGGTCTTGCGCACGAAGAATGACTGGCGCGCTCAGGTCGCCTCCGAGCGCAGCGTAGCTGCAATTGGTGCCCGCGATGCCAGCCATGCGGGATAGACTCCGGCCAGCAGACCGGCGAGCAGAACTACCATGCCTGCCTCCACCAGGCTTTCCTCTCTGGGGACGAAGAAGGAGAAGGCGGCGGGCAGTCCTGGGAAGCTGGTGAGGATACTGTCCAGGTAGCGGGCTGTGACAAGGCCGAGTACGATGCCCAGAACCGCGCCTGAGGCGGTCAGTACCCCACCCTCGATCAACACCTGGCGCACGATGGTTGCACGCCCGATCCCAATGGCGCGGAGTGTGGCGATTTCCCCGAGTCGCTCATTGACAGTGATGGTGAGCAATGTGGTAATGAGAAGGACGCTGACGATGAGGCTGATCATTCCCAGGATGTAAGACAGCTGCCGGAAGTAGATGAGGCGCTGCCTGAAAAACTTCACCAGGTCTGTGACGCTGTAGATCTCCAGACGAGGAAACTCTTGACGGAGCCGTGCCGCCAACGCCGGGGCTCCTGCGTCACTTCGCGCCTTGACCAGAATCAGGGAGGCTCTATCCACCCCTCTGGAAGAAGCCATCCTCTGCATGACCGGAAGGATCGTCCCGACCGATGGCTGGCCCCTGTAGTCATAGACCCACCGCACCAACCCGCGTACCACGAGGTCGCGGCCCGCTGCACCGGTAACGACCTGGGGATCGAGCCTGCCGACCAGCGTCACGGTATCCCCTGGTCCAGCGGCGAGCAGGGTAGCAGCATAGGAGCTGAGCAGCACACCCATCGTGTCCGCGGGGGTGAGGTCATTCCCCTCCTCGACCGTATAGAATCCCTGGGCCTCAGGCTGAATACCGTACCCGAACAAGGTCACCAGCGAGTCAGGGCCCTGACCGTACAGCGAGGTGCCGAGGACAGCCCCCGCAGTGGCGACGGCAGGATTGGCGCGCAGCCGTTTCACTGTTTCGGCGGCATCGGTCAGGGTTGCATCGGTATCGAACGGCAGAGTTCCCTTGGGCGACAGGCGTATCTGATAGCCCTTCGCCGTCAGAAGCTCAGCAAAGGATTTCTCGATGCCTCCACTCAGCATAACCATGTCCAGAAGCATGGCCGTGGAAATGGCGATGCCCACTATTGCCAGGGCAGTACGCAACGGCCGCCGAGTGAGGCTCTTGATCCCCCATCCCACGCCACTCATCCTCGACCCCAAAGCACTACCGGTCGAGTCCGCACCAGTCGCCAGGCCGCGACGCTGCCGGCAGTGATGCCCAGCACCAGTGACAGACTCACGCTGAAGAGCAGGATCTTGGGGGTGATGATCGAAAAAGTCAGCCGGGTGTCGAAGAATCCGCGATAGTAGCTGTTGGTGGCTGCGCTGGCGGCATATGCCAGACCAGCGCCAATGATCGATCCCAGGAGAGCCACCAGGGCTGCTTCCAGCAGGAGCGCACCGAAGATGGTACGCCGGCGTACCCCCACAAAGCGCATGACGGCCGCGTCGAGGCGCCGCTCCTCCACCTTGAGGAGCATGATACAAAGCAGGAACACCGTGCTGGCCACTATGGTGATCACCGCGATGGCACGATGAAACCGGCTCACCACTCGAAATGTCTGGGAAGACCCGCTGGCAATGGAGCTGGAAGTGTGGACTCGGTAGCCAAAGGCACTACGATTTAGTGCGGCTGCGGCACTGTCAGGCAGTGTGCCCCTGCGGAGCCCTAAGCCGAATCGATCGACCCTGTCGGGCGTCCCGAGCATGGCGGCCAAATCCGGGAGGTGCAGCCGAATGTGGTGCTCACGCTTGGCAATTTCAGCAGGGTCGGGTTTGGGCTCGTAGATGGCGGCCACAACCCCCAACCAAATCAGGGAGTCCACAGCTGAGCCGAGCTGGACGGTGTCACCGACCGAGAGGTCCAGCTCATCGGCCAGTTGGCGCTCGATAGCTACTTCTGCGACCTGTGCCGGGACAGGGCTTGCGCCGATAATCAGTAAGATCAGGGTGTGGAGCCACGAATGTGGGCAAGCTCTCATGGTCCGTTTCACGCCTTGGTTGCACGAAGTGATTCTCTCCACAGTTCTAAAGTAGCGTGGCAGGGGCAGCCTGACGGATTCAACTGAGGAATAGTCATGGAAGCTCAGAATCACCCGAAAGTGGCTGTTGTCGGGATGAGCGAAGCGGGCCGGGGATGGGCTACCCTGGTGTCGGCAGCTGGATGGCCGCTCACCATCTATGACCCGGATGCCGCCGTGCTTCAGAGTAGCGGGGAGGAGATTGCTACCCGAAAGCGACACTCACTGGGTTCGGGAGTTCCTGCGATAGCTGATGAGGGAGACCCGCTAATGGGAGACCCGCGGCTCGGTCGCAGTCTCCTCAATGCGGTAACCGATGCAGACTGGATCATTGACGCCACGGCGAGCGATCTGATTCACCGGCAGCGGCTGCTGGAGCAGATAGAGGGTGTGGCCCGGATGGCGGCTGTCGTGACGTGCAGCGCCCCGGGACTATCACCTACCGAGCTCTGCGCCCGCCTGCGCCGTCCCGGAAGACTGCTGGTCGCGCGCGGGTTCGATCCGGTGGAACACATCCCGGCCGTCGAAGTCGTGCCCGGACCGCTTACCGATAGAGCAAGTCTCGATCTCGTGCGGAATTGGCTCCGTCAGCTGGGTAGGACTCCCGTGGTGCTCAGAAAAGAGATTCCGGGAAACGCCAGCGGGCGGCTCACCGCGGCAATCTGGCGCGAGTGCATCCGGCTGGTTCTGGACGGAGTGCTCGAGGTTCGTGAGGTCGACGCAATCATGGCAGCCGGCCTCGCGGCGCGTTGGGCCGGCGCAGGGCCGTTTCAGACAGTCTACCTCGAGTCCGGTGAGCGACAGACCGCGCAGCTCAGCGCGGCTCTCCGGGCGCTGGAGAGCCGGTGGGAAGGAGATACCGGGTTTCAGCTTCCGTCCGCCGAACATCAGCAGCTGATCCGACTGATCGAGCGGGCCTACGATGGGGAGGGAGACGTGCTGCGAGCTGCACGGGAGGAGCGCCTGACCGAGCTTCGGAGGATCGTGGGCTACTAGCGCCTGAAGAAGTGCTCGAGGCTGAGATAGACGAAAACCGCGTCCTCGTCTGCTGCGGACCCAAGTCCGATGGTGTAGGCAAGGCCCGGGACGATCTGCAGGTCACCTGGTAGATCGAGCGCCAGACGGAACCCCGGGTTGAGAAGCCATGACTCCTCGCGCTCCCGGAGTCCGGCACCCACCACCGATTCACTGCTCTCCCAAAGCGCCTCCACCAGAAGGTTGAATGATGGGTCGAGAAGCCAGATCACGCTTCCGCCGACGTTGAAAGCGCTGGTTGTTGCTCGATCACCAAGCCCGTTGTGAGCCGAAGGCGTCAGCGTTGCTCCGGCGTTCCAATGGGTCACGACCCGCTCACCGACGAGCAGAGTGACTGGAAGGTTGGCCTCGAGACCCACGCCACCCGCCCCGCGACCCTTTCGCTCATCGCCGGTGGGAAGTAGAAGGCTCATCCGGGGAGTGACGATGGTGCGAGCTTCGGGATTGCCCGCCAGCTGGTACCGGTAATTCAGCTCGATATCGCCCAAGCCGGTTCCGGAGCCGTCGGCACTCTGGAGAGGAATTCCATAGCTGAGCTGATGACGGTACCCACCCAGCGGCCACTCCTGGGTAAAGCCGTACTCCCAATCTCCCCGGTTCGATCGCTGGAATGCGTTGATGTGCTGTACGACGCCGCGCTCCTGGTTGTAGGCCTCCTCGATGAGGAAACTGTTGTCCTGGATCTGTCCGGAAACGGAAGAGGATGTGAAGAAGAAAACAGCGTGAACGGTAAACAGTAAACGGTGAACGGGCGGCACCCCTCCCCGGCTCACTGTTAACCGTTCACTGTTCACGCTTTTTTGTCTCACGCCGGCACCAACAGGCCTGTGCCATACATGATGACCATCCCGACCATGAAGCCGATCGCGTTGAGCGGCGCCGTTATACCGGCACCTGCGCGTCGCTTGAACAGCCGAAACAGCTCGTAGACAACCGCAATGATTGCACCGACGCCTATCGAGAAGAACAGCGTGGTCCAGACTGGCGAGTAGGTGAAACCACCCAGCCATGCACCCAGGACCGTCGGCACTCCGGCGAGCGCTCCGAGCAGTACCAGGGATCCGAACCGTGGCCGCTGATCTGCGAGAGGGGTAACGATTCCGAGACCCTCTGTCGTGTTGTGCAGCAGAAAGCCTATGACGAGGAACGTTCCCAGCGCTATCTCGCCGGTCGCGTAAGACGCGCCGATTGCCAGACCCTCACCGAGATTGTGGAGACCGATCCCCAACGCGATGAGCCCGGCGACCTGCAGTGGAGTACGCTCTTGCCGCATGCCGCTTCGCCAGTGGCCGAGCGCGCCCAGTACCAGCGGGGTTCCCAGAAGTCCGAAGAGCACGAGCGCGGACCCCTGGTATGCGCCAGCCACGAGCCCGGAGGTCTCCAGGGCCTCCACCAGCGCATCGGCGCCGAGGAATACGAGCAGGCCCATGGTGAGACTCAGAAAGAAGTCGATCCAGCGTCGGTCTATGGCACGAACGAACGGGAGCCAAAGAAGTCCGATGAAAACCGGAATCACGCCCGCATAGACGCCGAGCAGCGCGAAAGTGGTCAGATAGCGCGGGTCTACCGAGGGTGATAACGTCGCAACCGCGACATCCTTCGTGAAGGTCAGACCTGTGCTGGTGACCAACGTGATGACATGCGGCTCACCCTCTACCCAGGGGTACGGGATAGTGATGGTTCGGCGCTCGAGGCGCTCGATAGTGCGACCGCCATCCAGCCGATGCACCCAGTTCGCGTCGTCCACCATCACCTGCGCCACAGTCACCGGCTCCGGCCCGCCGTTCACGACCTGCACCTCCATCTCACCGTGGGCAGGCAAGCGGATCCGCTCGATAGTGAGCTCCTCCACCGGCGGAAAGCCTTGCTGGAAGACGCCCACGGGGCCGAGCTTCACGAACACAGCCACGAGAATTGCGAGCAGAACCAAGGGGCCGAGGCCCTTCACCCATAGCGGTAAGCCGGCTTTGGGCGGCACCGCACTCCGTGGTACTACCGGCTTGAGTGGAGTCTCCGGTGGGAGCGGCATCTGGATGTTAGACATGGGGAGCCTCCACCAGAAACACGCCGCTCCACCCCAGCTCGGCGAACTCGCTCTGATGGGCGTGGAACATGAACGGACCGGGATGATTGTAGGTGAACTCGAGTATCGCGCGCTCACCCTGGCACAGCGCGACGACGTCGGTCCATTCGTAGCGGTTCAGGTCGGTGCCGGTACGATATAGCCGAAAGAGATTTCCGTGAATGTGAAAGGAGTTGAGCAGATCGAATTCAGTCACATTGACCACATAGAGGCGTACCAGTTCTCCCCGTGGAATGCGGATTGGGTTCTTCTGATAGTGGAAAGCGACTGAATTGACCGCGTACACCTCATTCTCATTGTCGAAGTTGGTGTCGAAGCCATTCATCACCATCACCATCTCGCGTGCGGGAGGACGACCCGACTTGGGATCGACGATGAAGGTTCCGTACAGACCCTTGTGGATATGCCGTTTGATTGGAACGGTGTGACAGTGATAGAGGTGCAGCCCGAATGGCTCCGCATTGAACTCGTAGACGTAGCTCTGGCCGGGATGTACCGGCTCGAATGCACCATCCATGTTGGACGGATGCATGCCGTGAAAGTGGATGCTGTGCGAGTGGCTGCCCCGGTTGGTGAACCGCACCCGAATTCTGTCGCCTTCGGTACAGCGTATCGTCGGGCCGGGCACCTGCCCATTGTAGGTCCAGGCCGGATAGAAAACCCCTGGGGCCACTTCGATTTCGCGATCCTCGGCGATGAGCTCGTACTCGCGCAACACCTGGCCCGAAGGAAGCGTGGAGCGGCGGCCGGTATCGAAGTGCGTGAGGAACGCCGTCGGATCGAAGGACCCGGGGGCAATGTTTCCCACGGTCATCATGTCGTGATGTGACGCCTGCCCCTGGGCCGCACCACTCGGTTCCTGGCCCAATCCGGGGAGCGCCAGCACGCTGCCGGCCGTGGCCATTCCCACGGTTCCCAGAGCGCCGGCCTTCAAGAGGTCCCTCCGGCTCAGGGCCTGATTCACCAGATCTTTTTTCCGCGGCATCCGTCCTCCGATTAAGCCAGCCAGATTCTGAAAGTGCCTACCAGAAGCCATGCATTCAGTCCTACGATCGTCGCTGCTACGCCCCACGCCATTGCCATGAGGTTCGAGAGCAGGATGACGAATCTCGATCCACCTGCCAGGTCGGTGGCCCAGTTGCCCGGATCCATGTATCCCACGGCCACCATGTATCCGAGACCTGCGAACGCCAGCGCCTTACGCCAGAAGGACACCCGTTTTGGTACGCTGATAGACCGATACGACTCGGGCAGACTCGGCTGGGTCCGGGGCAACCGCCAGGCCGTGGAATCCATGGGAGGTGCGGCAGCGCTCATCGGTTCGCCTCGTGAGTGCAGAGCAACGCGCGACTGAGCTCGCGCCCGATGACCTGCTTTTCGTTTCCGACCTCGATCGTGACCAGGTCATCGATCGGCTGGCGGTCAATGACCGTGACCTGAACGCCGGGCCTCAGGCCGAGAGAGGCGATGTACCGCAGCCGCTCAGGCTGACTCTCGTGGACCCGACTGATGGCCACGGCTTCTCCTACCGGCACATCGGAAAGGGCGACGCACGCCAGCTCCTGGATGGAGCCGTCGGCTGACGGGATGGGATCGCCATGGGGATCGACACTGGGATGGCCCAGGGCTCCGGCCATGCGCTCGACCAACGTGTCCGAGACGGCGTGCTCCAGCCGCTCGGCTTCCGCGTGGACCGTGTCCCAGGAATAACCGAGGAACTCGACGAGATAGGCTTCGATCAGCCGGTGGCGCCGCACCATCCGGAGTGCAGCCCGCCGGCCCTGGTCGGTGAGTTGCACACCGCGGTAAGGGATGTGCTCCAGTAAACCGTGCTCCGAAAGCCGTTTGACCATGCCGGTAACCGAGGGAGCCGACAGAGCCAGCAAGTGCGCGATCTCGCTGGTCGAAGCGGGTCGGCCCTCGGGTGAAAGCTGGTAAATGGCCTTCAGGTAGTCTTCTACGGACCGGGTTAGCGGCTCGCTGGCAACGGCTGCGCTCATGGAAGCCCAGTATTTAGGTTAGACTAATTATCGTCTAAGATTCTCCTAATGTCAAGATTCTGACCGACGAAATGGCGGCCAGGAACAGGCCTCTGTATCACAGATGCTCGATAAGATTGGTCAGGATCCGCTCGGTCATGCCCCACACAATGCCATCTTCCAGCTGATATGCCTGAACCTCCCTGCTCTGCCCCAGAAGCTCGAGATGGACCGGGTGGTGAACACCCGGCCTCAACAGGTCGTCGATAGGTACCCAGCGGGCCGAGGCCACCTCCGGATTCGGCACCAGTAGAGGAGTAGCTGGCAGCAGAAAGACAAAGGGCCGGACCGCGATGGGCGGCAAGACCGGCGTGCGGGGTATTACGTCCTCGAGAGTGCCGGCAAAGCTGCTCGCTGAAAGCTGGAAGCCGACCTCCTCGCCGGTCTCACGGACGGCCGTCGCGACCAGATCCTGATCGCCGGGCTCATGACGTCCGCCAGGAAGAGCGATATGGCCGGACCACGGATCACCGGCCCGATCGGCCCTCCGGATCAGCAGGATTGCATCGGGATCCGGCGTGAGAACCGCGGCCACCGCAGCCCATAGAAGAGCGCTGTCCTCGTCACGAGCAACGCGGTCGCCGGGGAGGCGCTCACGCAGCCGAGCGAACCGGCCAGTCAACCGCGGTCGGCCCATCGATGATCGCATATCGGCATGCAATGAGGTTGAGGCGCGCTGCCATAGAGGTCAAGTGGAGGATGCCCGTCGCGCAGCCGCATCATCGTAGGATCTCCGCGACGTGCTGCGGGGCTTTCCCCCGGAGCCGGAATCGCGCCAGTCCCTCTGAAGCAGCCTGGAAGAAGAGAACAAGGACGGGAGCGGCCGGACTGGCATCGAAGGTGCGGACAGGCGCGCTAGGTCAGGTTTGCCGCCAGCCAGCTCGCAGTGGCGTCAAACACGACGTCCAGCTCAGGAGTGCCTGATTGCCACGGATGCGTCGCACCGAAAGTGTGACTGCCCCGCACCGCAAGCAAACGCGTGGTGTCTATGGTGCTGGAAGCTTTGAGCAGCTCGGCCTCGGCAAAGCGAACCGATTCGTCCTCAGTACCGTGAATCAGGAGCCAGGGTATCCGGATTCGTTCAGCCGCAGCCTCGATATCGAGCACCGCCCCATTCCGCTCGATGTCATGGAGCACATCAGTATAGAGTGGGAGCACTTGACCGGTCCGAACGTTTGGTACCTCGATCATACCGGTCTGCCGCCAGGCCGCTCGTGTGTCGGACGGCCACCGTACCACGCTTGCAATGGCGGACCAGGTGACCAGAGCGCGAATTCTGGAATCGTGAGCAGTCTGGAGAATGGCTATCCCGCCGCCTCGGGAATGCCCCACGAGACCGATACTGGATGGAGGCGCAACCCCAAGATCTCCACGACAGAGCGCGTCCAACACCGACCGCGTGTCTTCGATCTCAGCAGAGAAGGTGTTGTGACCGAACCGCTCTGAAAGCGTGAAGTCGCCGCTGTCGTCCACGCCGCTACCACTGAAGTTGAACGTCACGGCATGGAAGCCGGCGCGGGCAAGGCGCTCAGCCAGGGGCGGAAACATCCCCCAGTCCTTGAAGCCTTTGAAGCCGTGCAGAATCACAACTGCCGGGCGGGACGAAGATCTGCCGGCCGCGCGGACATCGATCAGGACGGGCCCGAGCGATCCGGGAATCGAGTGCTTCGTGAGAGTAGGTGTTGCCATCAGGTTAAGCCAGGAGCTCGCGAGTTACGCGACCGCTGACTCGAGAATCTCCACCTCTCCGGCTCCAGCGTCGAAGCGAGCCGGGATGCCGACTGGTAATGTCCACTGCGCATCGATATGTCCGATCGGGAAGCCGTGGGCGACTGGAATACCCAGTGGGCCGAAGTAGTGTTCGAGCACTTCGTCGAAGCCGAGGGCACCGTCGCCGGTGGAACGCTTCAGGCCGGTGAAGCGCCCGATCAGCACGCCGGCCAGGCGGCGAAGCGCTCCGATGAGTCGCAAGTGGGCGAGGATGCGATCGACTCTATAGAGATCTTCATCGACGTCCTCGAGGAAGAGAATCGCACCCTCGAGGT
This sequence comes from Gemmatimonadales bacterium, assembly GCA_035249825.1. Taxonomy (GTDB): domain Bacteria; phylum Gemmatimonadota; class Gemmatimonadetes; order Gemmatimonadales; family GWC2-71-9; genus CAVVWJ01. Next base: position 17,041 of record DATFFX010000283.1, read on the forward strand.
CGGGGAAGTATGGAGTGCCGATGAGGCACTGAAGCAATGTGAGGTTGCCGCCGGCGAGTCTGCCTTCGGCTACGCCACCCCGAACAGTTACAATGCGATCCTCCTTTGGCAGGAGGACGTCGGGCAGTATCGGTATATGGCCCAATCGGCCGGCCGCCTCGCTCCGTGAGAGGACCCGCTCAAAGTGCCACCGGCTGAACGCTGCCATGCTTGCCCGCGCCACGGGGCCGTGGAAGGTGACAACACCAGTCATGCGGGTGATGGCGTTCAGCAGTACAGTTATGTCGGAGAATCCGATCAGCACTTTGGGTTGCTCGGTCATCGCTCTGAACTCCACTTGCTCGAGCAGCCTGATCGAGCCGTAGCCACCGCGGATGCACCAGATGGCATCGATAGCCGGATCGCTCAGGGCAGCATTCAAGTCGGCGGCTCGCTCCTGATCAGTACCGGCGAGGTAGCCATGACGGGCATAGGCACTTTTGCCTAAGACGGGATGGTAACCTAGCGCACGGCAGAGCATTTCTGCTCTCGTTAGATCATCTCTCTCCAGCAATGGTCCAGCCGGTGCTATCAAGGCAATGCGATTACCGGGAATGAGTCTTGGAGGCTTGATGATTGGTTTTGACCCCATACACACTCGACGATAAATTGACGAACCCCTACCTGGGAGAACGCGGAATGCGTGCTTCCGAACCAGTCCTGATCGACGCCGGCCGTGTGATCGCGGAAATGCGCGAATCGATGGTCTCTCAGTGGGCTGACTGGTTGGGAGACCGGGTGACCGCCGCCTCCACGATACCGCGTCCGACCATCGAGCGGGAGTTTCGGCTGGTCTTCGATGTACTGACCGTCATGGTGGGCCCATTCCGGCGGGAAGCAAACCCGGTGTGGTTCCACGTCTGCGAGCACTACGGTCGGATCGCATCAGCTCGCGGGCTGGCAGCCGGCGAAGTGGTCGAGGAGTTAGCCTATCTGCGCGAGCTGCTCACGCGAAATCTGGCTCCAGTTCTCGTTGCGATGAGAGCCCGGCAGGGCATGGCTGTAATGCTTCGACTCAACCGGGTGATCGACAAAGGTATAGCCGTGGCGGTGGTGGGATACACCGACGCCCTGGTAGCCACCCTGTTCTCACAGAACGGAGTACCTGCCTTTAGCGTTGCCAATGATTTCGGAGAAGTCGGACGCCAGCTCACGGCACTCGAGCGAGAACTGCAAGCTGTCTCCAACTCGGCAAAGTAGCGAAGCACCGCGGGGTGTTGCCAGGCTGTGAATCTCCTGCCTGCGTTGCCCTGGTTTCTGCCGTTCCTGACTCTTCCCCGCCTGATCAGCCGTAAGCCGAATCTGAGCGATGCACCCCTTGCTGCGGGGCGCCTGGTATCGGTGATAGTTCCCGCCCGGAACGAGTCAGCGACCATAGCAACAGTGGTACGATCCGTCCTCGGCACAACCTACCATCCCCTGGAGCTCCTGGTCGTCGATGACCGCTCCAGTGACGACACCACAGACATCATCTCCGGCTTCCATGACCCTCGCCTTCGCCTGATCCGGGGGGCGGACCTGCCGAACGGCTGGTATGGAAAGCCGTGGGCATGCTATCAAGGCTATCTCGCGGCAGCCGGCGACATCCTGCTCTTTACCGATGCCGATACCCGGCACGGCGAGGAGCTGATCGGCCGCGCGGTAGGAGCGCTGATTCAAGAACAGGCAGGAATGGTGACGGTGTCACCCCTCCAGCGCTGCGTCACTTTTTGGGAGCGCGTAGTCATGCCGCAGATCTGGTTTCTGCTGGCCCTGCGGTATCATCCTCCCAGCGTCAACAGAGCCCGTGAGGAGCGTGACGTTATTGCGAACGGGCAGTTCATCCTCACTACCCGCACAGCCTACGAGGCTGCCGGGTCCCACGCGGCGGTTCGGCATGAGGTTGCAGAGGATCTCGCGCTGGCACAGTCGTATCTCCGCCACGGACAGAAGCTGCACTTTGCGTTTGCTGAGCGGCTGATGGAAACGCGGATGTATCAGAGTCTGTCCGAATTGATCGAGGGGTGGTCCAAGAATATCTATCTGGGAGGGCGCCGATCGTTCCCTGACCAACCGCTATTGCGAGCGTTGGTACCGGTGATGCTGATTGTCGCCACGCTCTTCTGGCTTGTTCCTCCCGCGCTCCTCCTGATTGCAGTGATCCACCCGGCGCTCGGCCAGCTCACGCTGGCGGCATTTCTCGCGATCATTTCGTCGGCCCTGTTCTGGATGGTAATGTGCCGCCAGATGCAGATACCTCCGGCCTACGGGCTGGCATACCCGGCAGGCGCGCTGATGACACTCTACATAATCGCCCGTTCGACCTGGCGCGGAGGACGCCTGGTCGAGTGGCGGGGAAGGATCTATCGAAACACCGGCTGAGCCGGGACGCTACCGCCGCTCCGCCACCACGCCTTGCGCCGGGATCCGCCCGCCCATTAGCCGCCCCCTGGAATCCACCCGCAGGTGATAACGCACGTTACCTATATCGAGCTGCAGCGAGTCACTACCCAGGGGAAAGAGGCTCGCAGTCACGGTTTGCCCGCCACCGAGATTGAAGAAGGCGACACGGGTCTGTTCGGCACTCACCCGGGCACGACGAACCGCCTGCTCCAACAACGCAAACGAGAGGTTGAGGTAGGGAACGGCTCCTTCGCTC
>DATFFX010000284.1:0-2238 GCA_035249825.1 Gemmatimonadales bacterium
TCGATTGTCTGAGCCCTTGCGCGATTCCGGCCGAGCCCTGGGATAGGAGGTTCTGTCGCGGTTCTGATGAGCCAAATCCGTGCTTATGGCGTCTGGATGGTGGTGGGTGATATTGCCTCGCCCGTAACACTGCCCGTAAACTTAGACTGGGCTGGTACTTAGCCGTGTTCTTTGCAAGCAACGAGCCGCAGGAAGAGCAGACCAGACGGCCAATCGGCGGCAGCGGCAAGGCACGAAATGCGGTGCGTTTTTCGACCCCCGGTGGTGTAATGCAAGATGTTTCGCTACTCCTCCGGGTTGATTAGAGTGCAAACGTCCTGTAGTACTAAATGGCAGGTTGGCGATTGGAGGCATACATGGTCACACGGCAAGGCCGAGTCAGCGACCCGACCGACCCATGGTCTGTGTCGGGGGAGAGTCGGGGAGGCCGCGGCGCTGGTGCATTGTTTCTGGCGGCGCTGCTCGGCGTCGGTATCGGGCTTCTAGCAGCACCCCAGCCGGGAACGAGAACTCGCAAGCTTCTGGCGAAGCGGCTTGCTGCCCTCGGTGAAGGCATGGGCGAGAGCCTGGAAGACGTTCAGGAGGTCAGCAGCAAGGCAAAAGAGCGAGTAAAGCGTCGCCTTGCCCAGCTGCGCGAGGAGGCTGAGGAGGAGCCGGAAATCGAAACAGTTGAGGACGAAGAGTCCGGCGGCGCATTTGGCAGGCTTGCCACTCTGGTCGCCGGGCTCGCGGCAACATACTTCATGACCAGCGAGCGAACCGCACCGGCCCGCAGCAGGGTGCAGGAGACAGCCGCCGATGTTGGACGGCGTGCCACCGACCGATGGGATCGATTTCAGCGCGGCGGCATGCGCGCGCACGAGGGCCAGGAGAGCCGGTCAGAAACCCGGACGACACCGAAACCGTCTGATGAGGCCCCTCAGGCGAGTTGATCTCGCCTGGTTTCGGCCAGCCGACAAACGGCCCCGGACTGCGGGGCCGTTTGCTTGCCCATAAGCGAGGACCATGGCTTCCCGGCATCGTGCAATCGAGTGGCTGACTGAACCGAACCAGCGCTGGCGGCGCGTTGGGCTTCTCGGCCTGGCGTTTGGACTGGCATTCCTGCTGGTGGTGATCCTGTGGGTGACCACCTGCGGATTCCATGGCTGTCCCTCCACGGTGCAGATTCAGGCGTTCCGCCCCAGCGAAGGCAGCCGGGTGCTCGATAGATCGGGAAACCTGATCGGCCGACTGACCTATGTCCGGCGCATCAACGTGCCGATCGAAGATGTGCCAAAATCAGTGCGCGCGGCCTTCATCGCCACCGAGGATCGCCGCTTTTACTACCACGGTGGTATTGATTGGCGGAGTGCCGGCCGTGCGTTCCTTCGTAACCTGTCAGCCGGCGGTATTCGAGAGGGTTTCAGCACGATCACCATGCAGGTGGTACGAAATGCGTTCCTGCCCCACCTCTCGAGTGAGCGCAGCTTCCGCCGCAAGCTGATCGAACTGGAGCTCGCCCGAAGGCTCGAACGCACGCTCACCAAGCAGCAGATCCTCGAGATGTACCTCAATGTCATCTATCTCGGGAACGGAACCTACGGCGTCGAGGCGGCCAGCCGGGACCTCTTCGGCAAGAGCGTTGGCCGGCTTTCGCTCGCCGAGGCAGCGACCCTGGCCGGACTGGCCCGGGGTCCTTCGCTGTACGCACCCAGGCGGCACCCCGACCGGGCCCGTGCAAGACGCGACCTGGTCCTGTCGTTGATGTACCGCGAGGGCTACATCTCGCCGGAGGTCTCAGCGAGTACCCGCAAGAAGCCCCTACGCATCGCACGAGCGGAGTGGCGCCCGCCCCGAGATCGCTCCTACGCGCTGGACCCGGTGCGCGCCGCAGTGGACTCTATTCTGGGAGATGATGCCGCCTCGGCAGGGGACCTCGTTGTCTACTCGACCATCGATGCCAAGGCACAATCGGCGGCAGAGCGCGCCGTCCGGATCCAGGGAGCGGCAGTCCAGCGGCATGCAAGTCGGTCACGCGGTAATGGGCAGCTCGAAGGTGCGGTCGTTGCACTCGATCCTCGGACCGGCGAGATCCGTGCGTTGGTCGGCGGACGGCGCACGGTGCGCCAGGGATTCAATCGGGCGCTCGCCGCACGCCGCCAGCCAGGCTCCGCTTTCAAGCCGTTCGTCTATGCTGCCGCTCTCTCTGCTGGATACAGCCCCGCCACCATTCTCGACGACTCACCGGTCGAGATCGAA
>DATFFX010000285.1:0-2609 GCA_035249825.1 Gemmatimonadales bacterium
CTATCCGCGAGCTGACGCCATTCTGCACTGGATCCTGCTCGGTTACCGAGCTCCCGAGATCGAAACGCTCGGCTACACCGTTGCGGAAATCTCGCTGGTCCGAACCCGGCTCGACTCGACCCACTGGAAGCGCCGGCTTCCGACGGTGGCGATGCTCAGTGGGACCGCGATCGGCGAGTACTACCTGAGACCGGTCGACTATTAAACAGTAAACAGCAAACGGTGAACGGTGAACGGGCCGACCAGCCTCTCTGTTCGCTGATCATATCCTCCGTTTACCGTTGACCGTTTACCGTTCACGCTTGGAGTAGTATGACCCCCGAATCTCGTCCGATGTCCTATTCAGTCGGTCAGATCACCACCTTCGTAATGCCGCACATGCAGAATGTGCGGGGCGACCTCTTTGGTGGCGAGCTGATGGCGCTGGTGGATCAGGCAGCGGCTGTTGCGGCGATCAGGCACGCTGGGGGTCCGGCGGTAACGGCTTCCATCGAGCGAGTGGACTTCCGGGAGCGGATTCCGGTCGGTGCGCTGGTGACCTGTGAGGCCAGCGTTGATTCCGTCGGCAACTCCTCGATGCATATCTCCGTTGAGGTGTACTCCGAACAGGTCAGCAGCGGGGAAAAGCGGCACACTCACACTGCGCACGTCGTGTTCGTCGCGCTGGACGACCAGGGTCGCCCCAAACGGGTTCCACGACTGGTCGCGGAAACCGATGAGGAACAGGAGCGGTACGCACGGGCTGAGGCTCACCGCCTGACTAAACGGCGGCAGTGACGGCTCGCCCGGTGGCGATGGTGCTGAGCGGAGGAGGCGCAAAGACCGCCGCGCACCTGGGAGCTTACCGAGCGGTTCGTGAGGCAGGGTTCGAGCCGGCGTGGTTCGTTGCTACCTCGATGGGAGCAGTAGTCGCTGCCGGCCTGGCCAGCGGAGTCGGCTACGACGAACTTCTTGAGCGAATCGCCAGTCTGGGCCTCCGAAGCATCGTTCGTGAGCCGCTGGCTCCGGTGTCCGGGTTGTTTGGGCGATCACTACTCAAGTCGGGGCCGGTTCGAAAATTGATCGAGGATCTGGTACCCGCACGCCGGTTCACCGATCTGAGCGTCCCGCTTACCGTGACCGCAGTGGATCTGGATACCGGTGAGCTGGCGTTGTTCGGAGCCGGTGCCCAGGTGGCTCCGCTGGTGGATGTGCTCTGCGCGAGCTGCGCACTACCGATGTACTACCCGCCCGTGGTACTCGGCGGCCGGCGCTATGGAGACGGCGGCTTGCGGGGGGTGGTCCCGTTGGAGCCCGCCGCCGAGTTGGAGGTGGAGTTGGTGGTGGCGGTAGACGTCGGGCCTGGTTTCGACATGTCGCCACCCGCCGAGCTGCCACGGCTACCTTCCATGGTCAGGGCGCATGACGAGGCGGTGGGGATTCTCATGGCCGCCAACTCCGAGCATCAGCTGGCGCTCTGGCGGGCGGACCTCGAACGGCCACCGCTGGTCTATGTGCGGCCCCGAATCGAGCGCCACGCCACATTTAAGGTGGATCGCATCCGCGACTATGTCGGCGAGGGCCGCCGTGCCACCCGTGAGGCACTGGATAGCTGGGGCGGGACTCTTGACCCCTCATCCTTTCCGGGCAAATTGAGCCAATGAAAGCCTCAGAAGTCATGGTGGCCGATCCGCACGTTGCCGTCGCCGGCGCTATGGCCAGCGAGGTCGCGATCATGCTGAAGACCCGCAACATCTCCGTGGTTCCGGTGGTGGACGACCACCGCACCCGGCATTTCCTCGGTACTCTGAGTGACCGTGACCTGGTGACGCGGTGCCTGGCAGAGGGGAAGCACCCCTGGCACACGCGGGTGGACTCGCTGATGCGACCCGATTCGCCTGTGGTTCACCCGGATGTCGAGCTTGCCGGCTATGAGATTCGCATGGACAACGATCCCAACGAATCGCACCTGCGTCCTACCATCACGGTGATAGATGACCAGCGGCGTGTGGTGGGATTCATCAGCCACCCGGAGCAGCTTCCTGACGTGAAGATCGTGTGGAGCAGTTGATCCTCAGGATGAGGCACGGCACGGTCGATGCGGGCAATCCCCACCGTGCCGCGCAATCGCGAATTGGGAGATCCTGATGCCTGAATTCAAACTGTTCACTCTCGAAGAGGCGGAGGCCACCCTCCCGCTGGTGCGGCGGGTCGTGGCGGACCTCACCCTCGAGTACCCGGCATGGCGAGCGGCGGTCGCGCGTTTCGAGCTGCTCACCGGTGGGGCCAGAGCGGACTGGGGAGAGACCCAGGAGCTGGTGGCCTCACGGGAAGAGGTCACCCGTCACGCCGACCGCATCAATCAATATCTGCTGGAGCTCGAGGCGATCGGCTGCGTCTTCAAAGGGTTCGAGGCCGGGCTGGTGGACTTCTACTCGTTGCGGGATGATCGGCCGATCTTCCTGTGCTGGCGGTTGTCCGAGGAACGGATCGAGCACTGGCACGAGATCGATACCGGATTCTCGGGCCGGCAGCCGATCGACGGAGCTATTCTGTCCGCCATTTCGTCGTGAGCCGCTTCTGGCTGTTTCTTCACCTGCTGGGCTTCACTCTGTGGCTTGGTGGGGCAA
>DATFFX010000286.1:0-13461 GCA_035249825.1 Gemmatimonadales bacterium
TTCGAGCGCACCAAGCCGCATGTGAACGTGGGGACGATCGGACACGTGGACCACGGGAAGACGACGCTGACGGCGGCGATCACGGCGATCCAGGCGAAGAAGGGGATGGCGCAGTTTACGGCGTATGACCAGATCGACAAGGCGCCGGAGGAGCGGGAGCGGGGGATCACGATCGCCACGGCGCACGTGGAGTACGAGAGCGACAAGCGGCACTATGCCCACGTGGACTGCCCGGGGCACGCCGACTATGTGAAGAACATGATCACGGGGGCGGCCCAGATGGATGGGGCGATCCTGGTGGTGAGCGCGGCGGACGGGCCGATGCCGCAGACCCGGGAGCACATCCTGCTGGCCAAGCAGGTGAACGTGCCCTACATCGTGGTGTTCATGAACAAGACGGACATGGTGGACGACCCGGAGCTTTTGGAGCTGGTGGAGCTGGAGGTGCGGGAGCTGTTGAGCTCGTATGACTTTCCGGGAGACGACACCCCGATCATCCAGGGGAGTGCGCTGCAGGCGCTGGAGAGCGGGGACCCCAACAGTGAGCAGGGGAAGAAGATCCAGGAGCTGCTGGATGCGCTGGACAGCTACATCCCGCAGCCGAAGCGGGAGATCGACAAGCCGTTCCTGATGCCGGTGGAGGATGTGTTCTCGATTACGGGCCGGGGCACGGTGGCGACGGGGCGGATCGAGCGCGGGGTGGTCAAGGTGGGCGAAGAGGTGGCGCTGGTGGGGTTCAACAGTGCCAAGAAGACGGTGGTCACCGGGGTGGAGATGTTCCGCAAGCTGCTGGACCAGGGGGAGGCGGGGGACAACGTGGGGCTGCTCTTGCGGGGGATCGAGAAGGCGGAGATCGAGCGGGGGATGGTGCTGGCCAAGCCGGGGAGCATCACGCCGCATACCCACTTCGAGGCCGAGGTGTATGTGCTGACCAAGGAAGAGGGGGGCCGGCACACGCCGTTCTTCAAGGGGTACCGGCCCCAGTTCTACTTCCGCACCACCGACGTGACCGGGAGCTGCGAGCTGCCGGGCGGGGTGGAGATGGTGATGCCGGGGGACAACGTGCAGATGACGATCGAGCTGATCACGCCGATCGCCATGGACGAGGGGCTGCGCTTTGCCATCCGCGAGGGCGGCCGGACCGTCGGGGCCGGCGTGGTGACCAAGATCCTGAAGTAGCTATTAGCGAATGGCTAATAGCTCATGGCTGACAGCTACGAGCGATAGCGAGCAATGCCAAGAGACAAGATCATTCTGGAATGCACCGAGTGCAAAAGCCGCAACTTCTTTTCGGATAAGAACAAGCGGAAGCACCCGGAACGAGTTGAGCGGCGGAAGTACTGTCCTCGCTGCGATTCGCATAAGCTGCACAAGGAGTCGAAGTAACTGATGGGCAGTGTGCAGCAGGTCGAGCGGCGATCGGGGAAGATGACAGGGTGGTTTCACCGGTCTACGGCTTTTCTCGTGGCGGTTCGGGAAGAGCTGAAGAAGGTCACGTGGCCGACCCAGCCCGAGCTGGTCAAAGCCACCCGCATGATCGTCGTGTTCTCGATCCTTCTGGGACTCACGATCGGCCTGATGGACTGGCTGCTCCAGCTGATTCTCGTTGATGGAGTCGCGCGACTCGCGCGTTAGTCATATGGAATACCGCTGGTACGCGATTCAGACGACCGCCGGCCATGAGAACAAGGTGCGGGGGCTGCTTCAGAGACGGATCGAGGAGGATCCTCGCCCCGCCGACTCGAAGCTGATTCGCCAGGCTTTGGTGCCGGTCCAGGAAGTGATCGAAATCAAGAACGGCAAGAAAGTCATGGTGGAGCGGAAGCTCTATCCGGGCTACGTCCTGGTCGAGATGGGCATGAGCCAGGAGGCTCTGCACGTCGTCAACAGCATTCAGGGCGTGATCAAGTTCGTCGGCACGGGCAAGATGCCCCAGCCGCTCCGGCAGGACGAGGTGAACCGCCTGCTCGGCATTGCCGAGGCCGTGGCCGAAGCCGAGCCGAAGGAAGAGATCCCGTTTCTCATCGGTCAGGTTGTCGAGATCACGGAAGGCCCGTTCTCCGACTTCAGCGGAACGGTCGAAGAAGTGCTCAGTGATAAGGGGAAGGTCCGGGTGTCGGTGAGCCTGTTCGGCCGTCCGACGGCAGTGGAGTTGGATTACCTGCAGCTAAGAGGGCATTAGCGTTCCATCCGCGACCGCGCGGACAATCGCGGCAGTAGGCTCGAATCGGGCCCACGTTACCAGGGAGAAGAGATGGCCAAGAAGATCAACGCAATGGTCAAGCTGCAGTGCCCCGCCGGTGCGGCTACGCCAGCGCCGCCAGTTGGCACCGCGCTGGGCCCCCATGGCGTGAACATCATGGAGTTCGTCAAGCAGTTCAACGCACGGACCCAGAATCAGAGCGGCATGGTCATTCCCGTGGTGGTTACGATCTTTGCCGATCGCACCTTCACCTTCATCACCAAGACTCCGCCTGCTCCCAATCTTCTCTTGAAAGAGGCGGGTGTGGAGAAGGGCAGCGGTCAGCCGAATCGCAACAAGATCGGCAAGGTCACCCGGGCCCAGGTCAGGAAGATCGCCGAGATCAAGATGGCCGATCTCAACGCCACTGATCTCGATAGTGCCATGCGCATGATTGCCGGCACGGCGCGCTCGATGGGCCTGGAGGTGGTTGACTGATGCGAACCCACGGCAAGCGATTTGTGGCAGCGGCCGGCAAGGTCGATCGGATGCGGGAGTACCCCATTCCCGATGCTGTGGCGCTGGTGAAGGGCTCGTCCTACGCCAAGTTCGATGAAACGGTGGACGTGGCCGTGAATCTGGGTGTAGATCCGAGACACGCCGACCAGGTGGTGCGAGGGACGGTCGTGCTGCCCCATGGAACCGGGAAATCGGTTCGGGTGTTGGTGATAACTCAGGGCGACCGGGTGCGCGAGGCTGAAGCTGCCGGTGCGGACTTTGTCGGCATCGAGTACATCCAGAAGATCAAAGAGGGCTGGCTCGAGTGCGACGTCATCGTCGCGACGCCGGATGTCATGGGCCAACTTGGCGCGCTCGGCAAGGTGCTCGGCCCGCGGGGCCTGATGCCCAACCCGAAGGCGGGCACCGTCACCATGGACGTGACCCGGGCCGTGCGGGAGATCAAGGCCGGCAAGATCGAGTTCCGGGTGGATAAGACCGGGAACGTGCACGCTCCGGTCGGCAAGGTGTCGTTCTCGGCTCCCCAACTGGCGGATAACGTCCAGGCGTTCATGGACACCATCGCCCGCGCCAAGCCTGCTGCGGCCAAGGGCACCTACATTCGCTCGGCCACGATCTCCAGCACCATGGGCCCGGGCGTTCGGCTCGAGACGGCGGGTTATCGATGAACAAGACCGAGCGGCAGGAGACGGTGCAGAGCCTGACCGAGCAGTTCAAGGCTTCGCCCAACATTTATGTAACCGATTTCAGCGGCCTCAACGTTCTGCGCATGACGGAGTTCCGGCGGAGGCTCAAGGCAGCCGGGGTCTCCTACATCGTGGTAAAGAACACCCTGGCCCAGCGGGCGCTGGCGGCCAACGCGGTGACCGCGCTGGACGACCACCTGGCCGGGCCAACCGGGCTCGTTCTGGCAGGAAAAGACCCGGTCCTGGCCGCCAAGGTGCTCACCGACTTCGCCCGGGAGTTCGAAAAACCGGCGATCAAGATTGGCCTGGTGGACGGTCGGCCGGTTACTGCGGACCAGGTCAAACGGCTGGCGACCCTCCCAAGCAGGGAGGTTCTCCTGGCGCAGCTGGCCGGCACGATCCAGGCCCCAGTGGCCCAACTGGCCGGCGTGCTGAATGGAGTGCTGTATCAGATGGTTGGCGCCCTCGAGGCGCTTCGCGCACAGCGTTCGTAACTATCATCCGGATTGAGAGAGAAAACATCGATGCCCACCACCACGCTGAGTAACGAAGAGATCCTCGAGGCGATCGGCAACAAGACCGTTGTCGAGCTGGCGGACCTGATCGAGGCGTTCAAGACCAAGTTCAACGTGACGATTGCGGCTCCCGCGGCTGCGCCCGCTGGCGGAGGCGGAGGCGGTGGTGCCGCCGCGGCCGCTCCGGCGGAAGAGAAGACCGAGTGGACCGTATCGCTCAAGGAAGGTGGTCCCAACAAGATCAAGGTCATCAAGGTGGTCCGCGAGATCACCAGCCTGGGTCTGAAGGAAGCCAAGGATGCGGTGGATAACGTCCCCAGCAGCATCAAGGAAGGCGTATCCAAAGCGGAGGCCGAGGAAATCAAGAAGAAGCTGGAGGAGCAGGGCGCTGTTGTCGAGTTGAAGTAGGGATCGGTGGTATCCCGAGCAGTCTAGGGCCAAGAGTCCAGGGTCTGGATCAACCCTGACCCTGGACCCTTGACCCTAGACCCCTCGGGGGAAACCAGAAAACCGACCCCTACGACGACGAGACGAATGAACGCTCAAAGCTCCGTAAGATTCCCGAATTTGCCGAGCCCCGTAGCCACCCCGCTTCGTCGGGGGATTCGTGCTGGGGCCATTTGTGTTGCGTGAGAGCGAGTGACAATGCCTGAGACCCGATCTGTAATCACATTCAGTAAGCGCGAAGGCGGCATGCCGATGCCGCACCTCCTCGACATCCAGACGGCCGCGTTCCAGACGCTGCTGGTGCCGGATGACGTCCACGGGGCACGCCAGGATGTTTCCCTGGAACGGGTGTTCCGGGACCTGTTCCCGATCACTGACGTCAACGAGAAATACAAGCTGGAGTTTCTCGGGTATGCGTTGGGGGACGCCAAGTATTCGGTCGAGGAATGCGTCGAGCGGGACATGACCTACGCCGCACCCCTCAAGGCCAAGCTCCGCCTCGATGTCTACGAGGAAGTAGAAGGCCAGAAGCGGCTCAAGAACGCGATCGAGAAAGAAGTCTATCTCGGTGAGCTGCCCATCATGACTCCGCTGGGTACGTTCGTCATCAACGGCGCCGAGCGAGTCGTGGTGAGCCAGCTGCACCGCTCGCCCGGCGTGGTATTCGAGGAGGATACCCACCCCAACGGCCAGCGGCTGTTCTCGGCTCGCATCATCCCGTTCCGGGGCTCATGGGTCGAGTTCACGATAGACATCCACGATGTGATCTACGTTCACATCGACAAAAAGAAGAAGTTCCCTGCCACCGCGCTGCTGCGGGCTTTTGGGCACGGAAACAATGCCGACATTTTGAAGCTCTTCTTCGCGACCAAGGAGCTGAACATCACCGGCAAGCTCGAGGGCCGGCAGGAGAAGCGTGAAGTACTCGGGTCGCTGTTGGCGGCGGATGTTTCCAACCCGGAGGACCGCGGAGGCGAGCCGCTCGGACTGGTGGGCGAGGAGCTGACCCAGGAGCGCCTCAACGAGATGCGGCACAAGGGCGTGAAGAGCGTGACGGTTTTCGCCGGATACACCACCCTGGATGTCAGGGAGGAGGAGCAGCCGACCTCCACCCGCGACCGCCAGAACCACGTACTGGCGTTCGACGTTGCCGACCCCGAGACCGGGGAGGTGCTGGCCGACGGTGGGGTGGAGCTGACCGATAGCTTGCGGAAGAAGCTGATCAAGGCCGGGGTACACAAGGTCGAGGTCCTGCTTCCGCACGGCCGGTCCGAGTCTCCGCTCATCAAGAACACCCTGGCGAAGGACCCGACGCATAGCGAGGCGGAAGCCCTGGAGCAGATCTACGCCCTGCTGCGGCCGGGTGACGCGCCCAATCTCGAGACGGCGCGGCAGCAGCTTCAGAAGCTGTTCTTCAACCCCAAGCGGTACGATCTGGGGCGGGTGGGTCGGTACAAGATCAACCAGCGGCTCAAGACCAGGACCGATCCGAACCATACCGTACTGACCGAGGACGACTTCGTCGCGATCATCCGCTACCTGATCGACCTGCACGACGGCCGCGGGTTCACTGACGATATCGACCACCTGGGTAACCGGCGGATCCGTTCTGTCGGCGAGCTCATCGCGAATCAGTTCTCGGTTGGCCTGTCGCGCATGGCCAGGCTGGTCAAGGAGCGAATGAGCATCAACTCCGATCCGGAGAAGATCTCGCTCGACGACCTGGTCAACGCCCGAACCGTGAGCGCCGTCATCCAGGCGTTCTTTGGATCGTCCCAGCTCTCCCAGTTCATGGACCAGACCAACCCGCTGGCGGAGCTGACCAACAAGCGGCGTCTTTCGGCGCTGGGCCCGGGCGGCCTGACCCGTGAGCGGGCCGGCTTCGAGGTTCGCGACGTGCACTACTCCCAGTATGGCCGCATGTGTCCGATCGAGACCCCGGAAGGGCCCAACATCGGCCTGATCACGAGTCTCTCGACCTATGCCCGCATCAACGATCTCGGGTTCATCGAGACGCCGTATCGCACGGTCAAGAACGGAAAGGTGACCGACGATATCCGCTGGTTGTCTGCCAGTGACGAGGAGGATTACGCGGTGGCGCAGGCCAACGCGCCGCTCAACCCGGACGGCACTTTCGCGGAGCAGCTCGTGCTGAGCCGCAAGGGCGACGACTACCCGTTGCTGCCGCCCGATCGGATCGAGTTCATGGACGTGGCGCCCGAGCAGCTCGTCTCGATCGCCGCGGCGTTGATCCCGTTCCTGGAGCACGACGATGCCAACCGCGCGCTCATGGGATCGAACATGCAGCGCCAGAGCGTGCCGCTTCTGTTCCCGCAGGCGCCACTAGTGGGCACCGGACTGGAGGAGAAGGTGGCCCGGGACTCGGGCGCGGTCATCATCGCACGCCGCGCCGGTACGGTCACCCGGGTGACGGCGGACGAGATCATCGTGGACGCAGGGACGAACGGGGGAACGCTGGGAGAGACTCCCCTCGCCCGGCTGCATCAGCATGACCGCTACCGGGTGAAGAAGTTCTGGCGCACCAACCAGGATACCGCCATCAACCAGCGGCCCCTGGTGCAGCTGGGCCAGCAGGTCGAGGCCGGCGAGATCATCGCCGACGGCGCCGCCACCGAGGGTGGCGAGCTGGCGCTCGGCAGCAACGTGCTGGTGGCGTTCATGCCCTGGTATGGCCACAACTTCGAGGACGCCATTGTCCTCAGCGAGCGGCTGGTGAAGGACGACGTCTACTCGTCGATCCACATCCAGGAGCTCGAGCTCCACGTCCGCGACACCAAGCGGGGGCAGGAGGAGATCACCCGCGAGATCCCGAATGTGTCGGATGAGAGCGTGGTGGATCTGGACGAGCGCGGCATCGTACGCATCGGCGCCCATGTGAAGCCGGGAGACATCCTGGTGGGCAAGATCACTCCCAAGGGCGAGACCGAGCTGTCACCGGAGGAGAAGCTGCTGACCGCCATCTTCGGTGAGAAGGCCAAGGATGTGAAGGACAGCTCGCTCAAGGTCCCTCCCGGCATGGCCGGCGTGGTCATCGACGTCAAGATCTTCAGCCGGATCGAGGATCAGGTCGTCGAGAAGGATCGCGGCGAGCGGATCGGTGAGGTTCGCCGGATCGAGAACGACGAGAAGGCCCGCATCAGCGCGGTCATGCTCGACGAGCTCACCCAGCTGCTCACCGGACAGGAAGTGGCTCTGATGCTGAAGGCCGGCACCGTGGAGGAGTACCTGCCGGCTGGAACCAAGCTCAATGCCGCTGCCCTGGCCGAAGCCGACCTGGGCGATGTGGACCTGAAAACGCTCAGAGTGGCCAACAAGGCCGCGAACGAGCGCATCCGGGCAGCCATCGAGATGGCCGCACGGGAGCGGGCCAAAGTCGAAGAGAAGGCCGAAGATCAGATCGACAAGATTCTCCAGCCCGACGAGCTGCCTCCCGGCGTCATTCAGCTGGTGAAGGTCTACATAGCGGAGAAGCGGAAGATCTCCGTGGGCGACAAGATGGCCGGGCGCCACGGCAACAAGGGCATCGTTGCCCGGATCGTACCCGAGGAGGATATGCCGTTCCTGCCCGACGGCAGTCCGGTCGACATCGTGCTCAATCCCCTGGGTGTGCCCAGCCGGATGAACGTGGGCCAGATTCTGGAGACTCACCTCGGGTGGGCGGCGCGGATTCTGGGCTTCGAGGCCAAGACCCCGGTCTTCCGTGGCGCCGATGAAGCAGAGATCGGCACCCTGCTTCGGCTGGCGGGTTTCCGCCGGGCCGCTGAGGGGCTCCGCCTGCGCGTCAGACCACCGGAGATGACTCCTCAGGCTATCACCCGGCTGGTCGCGGATCTCAAGAAGGTGGCTCCGAACGGCGATCGCACGACGCTCGTGGAAGCAGGAATCGGGATGCTCGGGGCGCGGGCTGCCTCAGCCGAAACTCGCGAGCTGTTCCAGTCGGTCCGGGCATTCATGGTGGAAGCCGCGAAGGAGCTGGCCGAGCGGGAAATCGCGCAGCGCCGGCAGGAGGTGGAGTTTCACCGCTCCCAGGCTGAGCGGGAGGACCTTGGTCCCGACGAAAAGGCCATAGCCAAGGCGCTCAAGGAAGTGGAGAAGGCGGCGGCGGCCTCGCCGGTGGAGGCGCTCGAGGCATCAGGTCGGCCGGCACTGGCCGGACTGCTCGGGCCCAAGGGCGAGTCCGACATCGACGCCGCGGCAGACGAGCTGCTCCGTGCCGCCGGGCTCACGCCGGCCGGCAAGGCGCGTCTCAGAGACGGCCGCACCGGCCAGGCGTTCGAGGGCGAAGTCACCGTTGGCTCGATCTACATGCTGAAGCTGAGCCATCTGGTGGACGACAAGATTCACGCCCGCTCGATCGGCCCGTATTCACTGGTCACGCAGCAGCCGCTCGCCGGCAAGGCGCAATTCGGCGGACAGCGGTTCGGAGAGATGGAGGTCTGGGCGCTCGAGGCGTATGGCGCGGCGCACGTCCTTCAGGAAATGCTCACGGTCAAATCGGATGACGTGAACGGCCGCAGCAAGGTGTATGAGGCCATCGTCAAGGGGCAGAATCTGCCGGAACCAGGCATCCCCGAGTCGTTCAACGTCCTTGTGAAGGAACTGCAGGCGCTCGGTCTCAAGGTTACCCTCGGGACCACCGAAGCGGGGGATGAATAGATCATGATTGATTTTCGCAGCGGTCGCGAGCCCAAGAGCTCGAGTTTCGATTACATCAGCATTCGCATCGCCGCGCCCGAGGAGATCCGCGGGCCGCGCGACCCGAAGGAGCGCGAGCGCCTGGAGCTTCAGGGCCAGCGCACCTGGTGGTCGTGGGGCGAGGTCACCAAGCCGGAGACGATCAACTATCGATCGTTCAAGCCGGAGAAGGACGGCCTCTTCTGCGAGCGGATCTTCGGCCCGGTCAAGGACTGGGAGTGCCACTGCGGTAAGTACAAGCGGATCCGCTATCGCGGCGTGATCTGCGACCGGTGCGGCGTCGAGGTGACGTTGAGCAAGGTGCGGCGCGAGCGCATGGGCCATATCGAGCTCAGCGTACCGGTAGCCCACATCTGGTTCTTCAAGACGTTGCCGAGCCCGATGGGTAACCTCATCAACATCACCCTCCGGGATCTCGAGCGGGTCATCTACTACTCGAGCTACATCGTCATCGATCCGGGCAAGCAGGAGGTCGAGGAGAACCAGCTGCTCGACGAGGACGAGTACCTCACGCTCCGGGCCAAGGCGCGGGACGAAGGGGACACCACGTTCAAGGCCGACATCGGTGCTCCAGCCGTGCGCGAGCTCCTCGGCCGCCTCGACATCCGCCGCCTGGCGGACGAGTTGCGCTCCGGCGTCGCCACCGAGACCAGCCAGCACCGCAAGAAGCAGATGCTGAAGCGGCTCAAGATCGTGGATGCCTTCCTGTCCTCGGGAGAATCCGGCGACCTGGCCAATGATCCAGCCTGGATGATCCTGGATGTCATTCCGGTCATTCCGCCTGACCTGCGGCCACTCGTGCCGCTGGATGGCGGGCGCTTTGCCACGTCGGACCTCAACGATCTTTACCGCCGGGTGATCAACCGGAACAACCGGCTGACCAAGCTGATCCAGCACAAGGCGCCTGAGGTGATCCTCCGGAACGAGAAGCGCATGCTTCAGGAGGCGGTGGACGCCCTGTTCGACAACGGCCGCCGCTCCAAGGCAATCCGGGGCAGGGGCAAGCGGCCGCTCAAGAGCCTGTCCGACATGCTGAAGGGGAAGCAGGGCCGGTTCCGCCAGAACCTGCTCGGCAAGCGGGTAGACTATTCCGGCCGTTCCGTCATCGTGGTCGGTCCCGAGCTGCGGCTGCACCAGTGCGGCCTGCCGAAGGCGATGGCCGTCGAGCTGTTCAAGCCGTTCATCATCCACAAGCTGGTTGAGAAGGGCATCGCCGAGACGGTCAAGCGGGCCAAGAAGATCGTCGAGCGGGAGAGCCCGGAGGTGTATGAGATCCTGGAGGAGATCATTCAGGATCACCCGGTGCTGCTCAATCGCGCGTCGACGCTGCACCGGCTGGGCATTCAGGCATTCGAGCCGGTGCTGGTCGAAGGCAAGGCGATCCGGATCCACCCGCTGGTCTGCGCCGCCTTCAACGCAGACTTCGACGGCGACCAGATGGCGGTTCACGTCCCGCTGTCGTTCGAGGCTCAGCTGGAGGCGCGCCTGCTGATGATCTCGTCGAACAACGTGCTCAAGCCGTCGGACGGGCGTCCGGTGGCCGAGCCGTCGCAGGACATGGTGCTGGGCAGCTATTTCCTCACCAAGCTACCGGCCGGGTTCGAGGAGGAGTTTCGCAAGGCCGGAATCGGCAAGAGCGAAGAGACCCGAGTGCGCCTGTGGCAACACTGCAAGTACTTCGGGAGCCTGGCAGAACTGGAGATGGCGCTGCTCAACGGGAGCGTCGGCTACCACACTGCCATCTGCTTCTGGTATATCCCGCCGCGTGAGTCGGAGGATGCCACCCACCGGTGGCTGCGTACCACCGTCGGTCGGGTGCTGTTCAACAGCATTCTGCCGCGCCGGGTGGTTGCCGAGCTCGGGTTCCGCGACGACTTGATGAAAAAGAAGAACCTGTCCGAGCTGGTGCTTCAGAGCTACCGTCGGGCCGGTCTGGCGGATACGGTCACCTTCCTCGACCGCCTCAAGGACTTCGGATTCCGGTTCGCCACGATGGGTGGTGTGTCGATCGGCGTCGAGGACCTCGAGATTCCGGCCGAGAAGGCCGAGCTGCTGAACGAGGCCGATGCCCGGGTGAAACGGTTCCAGCGGGCGTACAATACCGGTCAGATCACCTTCGGAGAGCGGTACAACAAGGTGATCGACGCCTGGACTCACGCGAACAACGACGTGGCCGAGGCGATGATCAACTCGATGCGGGTCTCCCGCGGCGGGTTCAACCCGGTGTTCATGATGTTCGACTCCGGATCCCGGGGTAGCCGGGATCAGATCCGTCAGCTCGCCGGTATGCGCGGCCTGATGGCCAAGCCGCAGAAGAAGCTCACCGGTGGCATCGGCGAGATCATCGAGAGCCCGATCAAGTCCAACTTCCGTGAGGGGCTCACGGTGCTGGAGTACTTCATCTCCACTCACGGTGCGCGTCAGGGTCTGGCTGATACGGCACTGAAGACCGCCGATGCCGGCTATCTCACTCGCCGGTTGGTGGACGTGGCGCAGGACGTGACCGTAACCGAGGAGGACTGCGGTACCATCCTCGGGCTCGACATCGCGGCACTCAAGGAGGGCGAGGACATCATCGAGCCGCTCCGCGAGCGCATCCTGGGCAGTGTGGCCAGCGAGGACGTCTTCGATCCGCATGAGCTGGACGAGGACGGCGATCCGAAGCTGCTGGTTGAATCCGGCAAGCTGATCGACGAGGACATCTCCAATGCCATCGATGATGCCGGCATCGAGAAGGTCAAAATCCGGTCGGTGCTCACCTGTGAGGCTCGCCGCGGGATCTGCCGGATGTGCTACGGCCGCAACCTGGCCACCATGGACATGGTGGACATGGGCGAGGCAGTCGGCATTCTGGCGGCTCAGTCGATCGGTGAGCCGGGCACGCAGCTCACCCTGCGGACCTTCCACATCGGCGGCACCTCCTCGCGCATCGCGGAAGAGGCGGAGCGCCGGGCGCGGTCGGACGGCAAGGTCAAGTACACGGAGGGGCTCGAGTGGGCCGATGTGCCGGTCGAGTACGAAGACGGCACCAAGGGCTCGATTCGGGTGGTGCTCACCCGCGAGGATGAGTCCGCCTCGGACGAGAGCAAGGAAGGTCTGCTGGTGGTCGATCCAAAGGATCCCAAGCGGGTACTCAACCGCTACCCGGTTCCGGAGGGCGCACTCCTGCAGGTCAAGGAGGGCGAGATCGTCACCAAGGGCGACAACGAGCGGCGCGCCACGATTCTGTACACCTGGGACCCGTACAACGACCCGAGCATCATCAAGGCCGATGGCGAGCTCCGGTGGAAGGATCTAGTTCCAGGCGTCACGCTCCGCGAGGAGCTGGACGAGGGAACCGGGTTGCGCAGTCTCGTGGTCATGGCAGATCCTGATCGCGAGCTCCATCCGAGCGTGCTGGTGTACATGCCCAATCGGAAGGACCCGCAGGAGTACACTCTGGCGGAAGGAAGCCGGGTAATACTGGGCTCGCCGACCGACCTGGTTACGCGCGGTATGGCCATTCCCGACGCCGCCAACCCCTGGAGCACGAAGTTCCATGTGGAGGAGCGGCCGATCAATGAGGCCTGGCCCAGCAAGACCAAGAAGGAGAGTAAGGACAAGACCGTCTTCCTCAGCGCTCCCGTCAAGGTGACGAAGGGCATTACGGTCACCAAAATTCCTCGGCAGGCGTACAAGACCCGTGACATCACGGGTGGCCTGCCCCGCATTGCGGAGCTGTTCGAGGCTCGGCGCCCGAAAGACCCTGCGACCATCTCTGAGGTGGACGGCGTGGTGAAGTTCGGGGAGATCAAGCGCGGTAAGCGCGAGATCTATGTGTATCCGGGGACGGCTGCCGGCGCCGCGGAGGAGGCGGAGCCGCAGTTGTACGAGGTGCCTGCCGGGAAGCACCTTCGGGTGCACGAGGGAGACCGGGTTCGGGCCGGAGACCGGCTGACCGAGGGACCGGTGAACCCGCACGACATCCTGCTCATCAAGGGACCACGGGCAGTGCAGGAGTACCTGCTCAATGAGGTGCAGGAGGTCTACCGGTTACAGGGAGTGCGCATCAGCGACAAGCACATCGGCGTCATCGTGCGCCAGATGCTGCAGAAGGTGCGCGTGACCGAGCCGGGTGACACTGACTTCCTGGAGGGCGAGACCGTCGATCGTCTCACCTTCCGCGACGAGAACGAACGCGTCGTGAAGCGGAAGAGCTCTCCCGCTCAGGCTGAGCCGGTGCTGTTGGGCATCACCAAGGCGAGTCTCACGACCCAGTCGTTCATTTCGGCTGCGTCATTCCAGGAGACCACCCGGGTGTTGACCGATGCGGCGATCCGCGGGGCCAAGGACGACCTCCTCGGCCTGAAGGAGAACATCATCATCGGTCACCTGATTCCGGCCGGAAGCGGCATCT
>DATFFX010000287.1:0-3189 GCA_035249825.1 Gemmatimonadales bacterium
CTCGTACGCCTCCGTCGCGTCGGCGACGGTCGCGTCGCAGCGCGCGATGATCCAACGGTCAGCCAGGGTGAGCTCCTCTGCCCGAACCACATTTGGGTGTGGTCCCGCGAGCGATCGCGGGCGCCCATCGAGGTTCGACAGAATAAATCGTCCTGCGTTCCAGAGCTTGTTGGCGAAATTGCGCGCCGGGGCGAAGGTCGATTCGAGATCATTCGGATCCAGGATGACGTCGGTCCCCACCGACATGCCGGAGATCAGAGAGTAACGAAGCGCGTCGGCGCCATAGCGCTCCACTACCTCGAGTGGATCGATCCCGTTCCCGAGCGACTTCGACATCTTGCGGTGCTGCGTGTCCCGCACGACGCCATGCAGGTAGACCCGGGTGTATGGTACCTGACCCATGAAGTGCAGGCCCGACATGATCATCCTGGCCACCCAGAAGAACAAGATGTCGGGAGACGACACCAGCGTGTGGCCGGGGTAGTACGTTGCGAGCTCCCGGGTCCTTTCCGGCCAGCCAAGACTGGAAAACGGTACCAGCCAGGAGGAGAACCAGGTATCGAGCACGTCGTCATCCTGGCGCACCGGCCCGCCACACCCGGGGCAGGTAGTGAGGTCACTCCGGCTTACACTGGTGATTCCGCAGCCAGGTGCGTCGCAATACCACACCGGAATCCGGTGGCCCCACCACAACTGCCGCGAGATGCACCAGTCACGTATGCCTTCCAGCCACGCGGTGTAGTCGTCACCCCGTCGCTCGGGCACGAAGGCAATGGTTCCGTTCCGGTATGCTTCCAGCGCCGGCTGGGCGAGCGGCTCCATCCGTACGAACCACTGGTCGGATAGCCGGGGCTCGATCACGGTAGAACAGCGATAGCAGTGACCGACTGCATGACGGTGCTCCTCGACCCGTTCCAGCTGTTCCGCGCCTGCCAGCTCGGCGAGGATAAGTCGCCGCGCTTCGTAGCGGTCGAGCCCCTGAAAACGCTCCGGCGCCGCGAGACTGATGCGCGCCTCCGGCGTCATCACATCGATTGTCGGCAGTGAATGCCGTTTGCCGATCTCGAAATCGAGCGGATCATGGGCGGGTGTGATCTTCACGGCACCGGATCCAAAGGCAGGATCCACGGCATCGTCGGCAACAACCGGAATGAGGCGCCCAACCACCGGCAGCATCACCTGTCGTCCGATGAGCCGCTGGTAGCGCTCGTCGGCCGGATGCACAGCGACAGCGGTGTCACCCAGCATCGTCTCCGGGCGGGTGGTGGCAACCGTGAGATGGCCGCTCCCATCGCTCAGCGCGTATCGTATATGCCAGATGCGCCCATCGATCTCCTCCTTATCCACCTCCTCGTTCGAGAGCGCCGTGAGGCAGCGGGGGCACCAGTTGATGATGTAGTGACCGCGATAGACCAGGCCCTGCTCGTACAATTGAACAAAAGTCTCGCGCACCGCGAGCGACAGTCCCTCATCGAGTGTGAAATAGGTGCGGGACCAGTCCGCCGAGCATCCGATCGCCTTGAGCTGATCGAGAATTACGGCTCCGGTCTCTCGCACGTGGGCCCACACCCGTTCGACGAAGGCATCGCGACCCAGATCGAAGCGAGTCAGTCCATCCTGGGCCAGCAGGCGCTCGACCACGTTCTGGGTGGCAATCCCGGCGTGATCAGTGCCCGGAACCCAGAGGGCCCGACGTCCGCGCATGCGCTCGAACCGTATCAGGACGTCCTGGACGGTATTGTTGAGTCCGTGGCCCATATGCAGGACGGCGGTGACATTGGGCGGTGGCATCTGAATCACGTAAGGGTCGCCCGTGCCCGGGGCATGCGAGTCGGGCGAGAAGAGTCCCTGATCGGTCCACCAGCGGTAGAGCTCGGACTCGATTGAAGATGGATTGTATTGCGGGGCGAGCGGCTGGTTCATGCGCTCTGGTCAGTAATGCGCTTGCCGCCGGGGATGATCCTGTCGTCCTCGCCACGAACCAGGATGCTGTTGATCACGCTTTCGACGCCGGGCACCGCGCCGGCCACTCGGGCAGCAAGGGTGCGGGCGCCCCGGTCTCCAACCCAGCCACGAAGCTCGACGCTTCGACGGCTCACCGGCAGGACTGTCAGGGAGCAGCCGGCGAGACGCTTCTCGGCTGCAAGCGCACCTTCGACCGCCCGAGCCGAAGCCGCGGAGGTGTGGTGCGAGGGAGACGAGTGGCCCAGGCTCTTCGCCACCCGGCGGACCCGGGTCTGATTGACCCCGCCGATCCACTCACTCAGCGCGAAGCCCGCTACCAGGCCGCTGCCGACCCCAAGCGTCGTCCAAAGAAAGACCTGACTACCGCTTAGCCGTTTGCTTCGTCTCACGTGCCGTCCTCATTACGGAAGAGTTCGCGCATCGATTAAGTTAACCTTTTTCACGTCTGAAAGCTGAAATCCTCAACGGCAGGCGGCCGAATGGATCAGGATCGCGTATCGTTGACCGGATCAGAGCTGGTCCGATGGCTGATTATGGCAGTGCTGGTCATCGCCGGAATCGGCCTTTTCTTCTACTTTGCGCCCTCCACTGACCCGGTGGTACCACCCACGGTCCAGGAAAAGGTTCGATGAGCACAGTTCGGTTGACGCTTCCGGATGCCAGTCAGCGCGAAGTGGCCCGAGGCAGCACCGCGCGCCAGGTGGCCGAGGCCATCGGGCCGGGACTGGCACGCGCCGCGCTGGCGGCTCGGATCAACGGTGAGCTCTGGGATCTGGACCGTCCTATCGAATCGGACGCATCGCTGGCCATCCTGACCGAACGCGATCCTGAGGCGCTGCAGCTTCTGCGCCATTCGTCAGCCCATATCCTGGCAACCGCCGTTCGGGAGCTCTTCCCCAGCGCAGGGATCGGGTTTGGCCCCCCGATCGAGGACGGGTTCTACTACGACTTCCAGGTGGATCGGCCTTTCACTCCGGAAGACCTGGAGCGGCTCGAAGCCAAGATGGCCGAGGTGGCGGCGCGCGACTTTCCCTTCGTGCGTGAGGTGGTGGACCGTGACGAGGCCCGTCGCCGGTTCGCTGACGACCCGCTGAAGCTGGAACGCATCGCCGAGTTGGGTGACAGTGAAACAATCACCGTCTACACCGACGGTCCATTCGTAGATCTGTGCCGGGGGCCGCACATCCCGCGGACCGGCCGGCTCAAACACTTCAAGCTGCTTCA
>DATFFX010000288.1:0-5955 GCA_035249825.1 Gemmatimonadales bacterium
GCTCTCCTCTCACTTCTCACTTCTCACCTATCAGTTCGAGCAGCAATGCCCGTTGTACGTGCAGCCGGTTCTCCGCCTGATCCACCACGACGGAGTTGGGCCCGTCCAGCACCTTATCGTCGATCTCGACGTTGCGCCGAACCGGGAGACAGTGCATGACGATGCCCTTCCCTCCCCGGGTGGACCGAAGCCGGGAGGAAGTGAGCCGCCAATCGCGGAGCCCGGCACGCTGCTCCGCCTCCTCCTCCGGCCGGCCGTAAAGCTTTACCGATCCCCAGGATTTGACGTACACGGCGTCTGCTCCCACCAGAGCATCGTCGGGGTCGTTGTTGATATGGAGAAATTCGCCGCCGGACTGCTGCGCCAGCCTCCGGATGAGCGCGGTATCCTCGGGATCGAGCTCGTATCCCTCGGGCCGCGCGATGACGATCTCCATGCCGAGGCGAGCCGCAGCCAGCGCGGCACTGGCCGGCACAGCGGTCGGCAACGCCTTGGGATGCCAGGCCCAGGTAAGAACGAAGCGCTTCCCTTCGACCTGCCCCAGCCTTTCGCGCAGCGTCATGGCATCGGCAAGCGCCTGGCAAGGGTGCCGCCGAGCGGACTCGAGATTGATGACGGGCTTCTCGCAGTGACGCGCGAAGCTCTTGATGACGGCGTCTTCCCGTGCCACTGCCCAATCATTTCCACGGGGGAATGACCGGACACCCAGTGCGTCGGCATAGCGCCCCAGCACCCTGGCAGCATCCACGATGTGCTCTACCGAACTCCCGTCCATCACGGCACCGGGCTCGGTCTCCAGGGACCAACTGCCCTTTCCTGGCTCCAGTACCACGGTATGGCCGCCGTGCAGGAACATGGCTGCCTCGAAGCTGGTCCGGGTCCGAAGGCTCGGATCCATGAGGACCATTGCCAGGATCTTGCGTTCGAGACCACCGCTGACCTCTCCCCGCTTGATGCGGCCGGCCAGCGTCAGCAATGCTTCGACTTCTTCGATGCCCCAATCCTCCAGCGCCAGGAAGTCGCGTTTGCTCATTGAAGCACGTCCTTGAGTCCGCTCAGCAGCAGTTCGGCCTCGTGACGGGAGAATGAGAGTGGCGGCAACAGGCGAAGCACCGCCGGATCAGTCGAGGTGCCGGTAAGTATGCGATGAGTGAACAGCGCGCGCTGTACCTCGACGGCGGGCCGGTCCAGCTGTAGTCCCAGGAGCAAGCCACGACCGCTCACCCGAGGCACGCCCAGCTTCAGGACCTCCTGGGTGAGATACAGCCCGATATGCACCGCGTTCTCAATGAGCTGTTCCTTCTCGATGACGGCAATGTTGGCCAGTGCAGCCGCGCATGGCAGCGGGCCACCTCCAAACGTGCTCCCGAGATCGCCGGGAGAGAGAGTGCTGGTCAACTCTTCGCTGGCGACCAGGGCACCGATCGGCAATCCTGCCGCCAGGCCTTTGGCGAATGTGAGTGCATCAGGTGTTACGCCGAACGATTCTGCCGCACTGAAGGCACCACACCGTCCGACCCCGCACTGGACCTCGTCGAAGATCAGGGCAGCACCCTGATCGGTGCAGACGCGGCGAGCCGCGGAGAGAAATTCCGGCGCGCAGGCACGCGCCCCGGCGAATCCCTGCACCGGCTCGATGATGACGGCTGCGGCTTCCTTATTTACCGCGGCCTCAAGGGCTTTGATATCGTTGAACGGCACCTTCCGTGAAAGTGGAATGCCGCTCCGCCTCGCGGCTGCTTCGTAGCGCACCCCATCAGTACACGCCAGAGTAGCAGCGGTACGACCATGCCAGCCCCCCTGCAGCGAGACCACAGTCTGCCTTCCGGTATGGCGGCGGGCGATGTGGAGTGCGTTCTCATTGGCCTCGGCACCCGAGTTACAGAAGAACACCTTGCTCAGAGGTGCAGGACAGCGCTCCACCAACTTCTCGGCCAGTGCCTCGCGGAGGGGATGGGCCACCGCTGTAGAGTAGAACAGGAGCTCGGCTGCCTGTTCGCTGACCGCACGTACTACCTCCGGATGACAATGGCCGGTCGCTGCGACGGCATGACCACCATAGGCGTCGAGCCATTCATCACCGTTCTCGTCGATGAGCCACGAGCCCCGCCCTCGCACCGGGCGTACCGGGAATTGGGAGTAGGCAGGCAGAAGGACCCCATTGTCACCCTGAGCGAAGCGAGGGGGCGGACCCACGACGGTTTGACGCAAGTCGGCCTTCTGGTCCCCTCGGTCGCTTCGCTCCCTCAGGGTGACATCCTTCTTCAGCATGGGAACACCGCTGCCGACGTCAGCCCCGCGCATTCGTCGAACCCCAGCGCCAGATTCATGGCCTGAACGGCCTGACCTCCGGCGCCCTTCACCAGGTTATCGATCGCCACGCTGACCTGAACTTCTCGACCATCTTCAGTCTCCATTGCATGGATAAGGGCGTAGTTGGTTCCTACGACGTGAGTAAGCTCTGGAGGTGCCGCGAGGAGGCGAACGAATGGCCGCCCCGCGTATGCCTCACGAAACCACTGTGCCGCGCTTCCTCGAGTACCGCCGCCACCGTCCGGTGCCAGGAACGCATGCAAGGTGAGATAGATCCCTCGTACAAACGGCCCTGAGTGGGCCAGGAGCCTGGCCCGGGCGTCAGGCCGGCCAGACCACTCACGCCAGTTCTGGAGCACCTCGGCCTCGTGACGGTGCCCGACCGCTGAATACGCAAAAAGGTTGTTGGCCCGGGCGGGGTGATGCGTGGTTTGTCTGGGCCGCGCCCCGGCGCCACTCGAGCCGGTCACGGCAAAGATCGAGGGGCTGACATCCAGACCAGGCCGGGCGAGGGGGTAAAGAGCGAGCTGGGCCGCGGTGGCAAAGCAGCCGGGCGCGGCTATGGCCGAAGCTCCAGCCAGCCGACCGCCGAGCACATCGGCCAGACCGTAGCGGAAGCGGCTCACCAGCCCGGGGGCAGCGTGGCTGCCATAGTATTGCTGGTATACGCGAAGGTCCTGCACTCGAAAATCGGCCGCAAGATCGACCACAAGGCGTGGTCCAGCCTCGAAGACATCGGCAGCTACCCGGGATGACTCCCCGTGCTCCAGGCTCAGGAACACCACATCCTGCTTCCGGGAAATTTCGCGCGGGGTCGTGCCGGCGAAACGGGCGCTGGTGAGGGAAGCGAGCGCCGGGTGCACTTCCCCGATCGGCTTGCCGGCCTGGCTCCGGCTGGTTGCGATGCATTCCGTCACTTCCGGATGCTGTAACAGCAGACGCAGGAGCTCACCGGCCACATAGCCGGCTCCGCCGATGACGGCGACTCTCATTGAAGGCCGCGAGTCGCTAGTCGCCAGTTTTCAGTCAAAGCCTGCGAGCCATCCGGCAGCGACATGTCCCGACTCCGGGATTCAGCCTGATAAGGCGCGGCTGGCGACGGGTGACTGGCGACCCACCCATCAAGCGCCTTCCGCACTACATCGAGCAACCCGGATGCATCCCTCCTCGCATTGTGCGCCGGCAATCCCAGGCCGGACTGGATATACACCTGACCGACCTCGTTGTCGGTGGCGGGCCCGGTAATCACGGTGACCGGAAGACCGAACCGGTTGCGCATCAGCTCCGTTGCGCCCCAGCAGGCGACCGGATCGGGTGCCGCCATCACGTAGGCCGCACCCACAGCCATGAGCTCGGGGTCGAGCAGAATGTCCTGCACCCCGTACTCACCGAGGATGCCGTCGCCCAGCTCCGCCACGACCACATCGGGCTTGGTGGCTGCAAGCCGATTGAAGATGCCCTTGGCAGTGGCGACCGTAACACCGGGATGGGTACTGGCAATACCAACATCGTTGAAGGTGAGTGCCGCAACCGCTCCGGCATCGACCATCGACAGTGCATCGCGCATCAGGGAGACACCGGTGAGCTTGGCAGCCGCGACCTTGAGGCCGGCGCGGGCCAGCCCCCGGACCAGTTCCGTCGCCGCAACCGTCTTTCCCGCGTTCATGCAGGTTCCGGCGATGTAGACCACAGGCACCTCGCTCTCCAGGGTGTCGGCAGGCGGCACCGAATGATCCTTGATGTGGGCCGGACGCCCGATCCGGTCACCCAGCGCGGGAAAGGCGAGAATGGCCCCGAGCACCTGAGCGCGAAACGGAGGTCCGATGTCAGGATTGACCGACGTGCAGCGACCCAGAATTCCCCCGAGGTTGAGCACCTCGATGGTATCACCAACGCTGATCTGCGGTGGTACCACCCCCGCATATCCGCGGAGTGCCCTGCGGGTCCCAAGCGTCCCGGCGAGCACGTCTCCCGCCCGCAGCGCCAGCATTCGTCCGGTGACGTCCTCGACCGTATTGTAGGCCGACTTGTCCTCCAGGATCCGGACGGCGAGCACGTAGCCTTCGCTGGCCAGTATCTCGTCCCCTACGATCACCTCGGTCGAGAGCGCCGCATTGCGGGTGGACGAGGCGATGCGGTCGAGCCGGACGCGCGTGGTAACCACCATCCTAAGCCTCCTCAGGTTTCGGCAGAAACTCTACCACGAAGGCACGAAGGCCACGAAGTGGACAATCTTTGTGGTCGATCACCCTTCTTTTCTGCCGGTTTTTCGTTTCCGCTCTTGCTTTTCAAGCAGTGCAACCGGCCGTCCTGACCTGGTCTGGGGCTTCGTGTCCCTTCACTGTGCTCAGGGCAGGCTCTTCGTGCCTTCGTGGTAAAGCTTTTCGGGAGCCCCGCTGGCTGCTCGAGCCGCGAGCAGGGAAGGCACTGCCGCGATTCGGGCGAAGGCGCGCGCCTCGTCACCGGTCCAGAGCCGGTTTTCCTCGCCATAGGTCGCGACAGCTGGGTCCATCATCGAATACGGGCTTCGGGTTCCGACGACATGAAAGCGACCGGGAGCAATCCGCACCCGGGTCTCACCGGTGACGCGTGCCTGCGAGCTGGTGATGAGCGCCTCGATGTCCCGCAGGGCGGGATCGAAGTACTGACCTTCATGCAGCCGGTCACCATAGAAGCGGGCGAGCTGATCCTTCCAGAAAGCCTGCCACTTGGTGAGCACGAGTTTCTCCAGTTCGCGGTGGGCGCCGATCAGGAGCAGCGCGGCACCGGCCTCGAACCCGATACGGCCCTTGATGCCGAGCGCCGTCTCACCGACATGAATGTTGCGACCGACTCCATACGATCCGGCGAGCTCGCCCAACCGCTGGATCAGGGCAGGACCACCGAGATCGTGACCATCCAATTCGACCGGGAGCCCCTGCTCCCATCGCAGGAGAATCTCCACCGGGGGCCCGGCATCGTTGGGTGGATCCAGCAACTCGGCAGGTGGTCCAGCCCAGGTATCGTGAGTCCACCCTCCCCCCCAGGTAGTACCCCACAGGCCGCGATTTACGGAGTAGGTGCTCGAACTCGGCGGAATCGGCATACCACGAGCGCTCAGAAAGGCCATGGCCTGCTCCCGCTGGACACCTTCATCCCGGATCGGCGTCACGATCTGGAGCTCCGGGGCGAGCACGCGGAGGGCTACGTCGAAGCGGACCTGATCGTTCCCGGCCCCGGTCGAGCCGTGTGCGAGGGCACGGACGCCAATCCGTCTGGCGGCATCGACCAGGGAGAGCGCCTGCTGGGTCCGCTCCGCGGCCACACTGAGCGGGTACACCTCCCCCCGAAGAACATTGCCCTGAATCAGAAAGCTGACGAACCGGTCGTACACCTCCTGACGGGCGTCGATCTCGTGGTGCTCGACGGCGCCCACAGCGCGGGCCTGGTTCCTGATCGCAGTACGGTCCTGCTGCGTGGCGCCGCCGGTATCGACGTAGACGGTGTGTACGGCCCATCCAGCGTCCGAGAGCCGGGGCACGCAGTAGGAGGTGTCCAACCCGCCGGAAAACGCGAGGGCCAGGGGTTGTGCAGTGTGCATATTGCATAAGTATGCATTATTGTCGCGCAGGCACAAGACCTTTGCGTCGATTGCAGGATGGG
>DATFFX010000289.1:0-6403 GCA_035249825.1 Gemmatimonadales bacterium
GTCGATACGCCGAGATCCTTGCCCTTGTGGGACGGATAGTTGGCGTTGGCGTCGCCCTGGATGAGCACTTCGCTGTCCGGCCCGGTGCTGTAACCGCGCCAGACCTCTTTGCCGTCGTTCACGTTGTACGCCGTCACGCGGCCGCGGACGCCGAACTCACCACCCGAAATACCGGCGATGACGATGTCCTTGATCACGATCGGAGCGTTGGTCATGGTGGAGCCCTGCTTGTAATCGGCGTTCTTCACCTTCCAGAGCTCTTTGCCGCTCTTCGCATCGAGCGCGAGGAGCTCACCCTGCAGCAACTGAATGAAGATCTTGCCGCTGGGGTGATACGCCGTGCCCCGGTTCACCAGGTCGCAGCAGGCGATTGGAATCGCATCGGGCGACTGGTTGGGTACGTGCTTCCAAATCATCGGCGCGCCAGCCTTCGACAGATCGAGCGCATACACGATGTTCGGGAAGGACGTGTTGACGTACATCACGTTGCCGATCACGAGCGGATTGCCCTCGTGGCCGCGCAGCGTACCGGTCGAGAACGACCAGACCGGGCGAAGTTGGGCCACATTCGAGGTCGTGATCTGCTTCAGCGGGCTGAACCGCTGGAGGCTGTGATCGCGACCCGTCATGTGCCATTCGCCCTCGGGTGCATTCTGGGTCCATACCCCAGAGCGCGCCTGTTGGGCGTCGGCTGACATCGCCACGGCTACTGACAAACCCGCGGCAAGCCCGCCGGACACCACCTTCTGCGCAAAACGGTTCATAACTAACCTCAGGGAAAAGGGTGATTCTCCTACTCTACGCCAACTGCTGCGGTGCTGCGGGACTGACATCGGAAGGAAGGCTGGTGGGAGGGCCCCGTTCGGCGGCCAGGAGTGGCCAGGGGCGAACCATGTCTGCGGTATTCGAATTGTTCCTGGTATGGGGGCGCCAGGGCTGCGGCGCGGCATGAGACCACATGGCGACGGACCGCGGCGCCGTGTGCCCCGATGAAATAGTGGCGGTAAACGGGAACAAGCCCATCTCATCCCTCAGCGACTTCGCTGAACCACAATGTGTCTCAGTAATGATCTACGCTCGGGGAAGCGGGCCGGAGCGCCGCCGATGAGTTCTCCAATACTCTTCGCTATCAGGAAGAGCGTCTGCGTCCAAACAGGCTAAACCCTGTTGATCCTGCTACATGGCCGCTTACGGGAGGCTAGGGGGGTCAGTATACACCTTGAAAAAAGAACTGTCAATTAGGAAAGCTTTAGAATTACTCCTCCCAGACCCTGGCCCCTTGTCGGGCAAATCCCCCCTCGAAAACCGCCCCTTCTCCTGCCATGCTTTCCCGAACCCGGCGGGCCAGCGCCCCGGCTGCCGGATCGCCGTCTACGAGGCCATAAGCAGCCGGGCCCCATGAGCTTTGGCCCACACCAACCGCGCCCCATTCGGCCATGTCGGCCACCAATCTCTCGGTCGGTCCCGGCGCGAAAACTCCTCCCTGCTGCTCGGCGAACCAGGCCCCGGTAATACGCTGGACCCGAGACAATGCGTCCCCGAAGCTCGGCAGGTCCGCTTCAACCAGAGCGGGCAGCAATTGCATCAGGACCAGATGCGACACCCGTTCTACCTCCGGGCCGGCCGGCTTGGGGAGCTGGTCGAATGCGCTCGCCTCGGCTTCTCCGCTCAGTCCCCGGGGGCCTGGCGGGACCGCAACGACGCAGCGCCAGGTCTCGGGAACCTCGAACCGGGCGAGCAGCGGGGCGATGTCGTCGGTACCGACTCTCCGGCCTCCCTCTACGATGAAGCCGCCCAGCGCGAATGCCCAGGTCCCTATTGCCGAACGCTTCCCCCGCGCCACAGCAGTGGCCAGTTCCACGATGCCTGGCCGAAAACCATGTAGCCTCGCCAACGCACTTGCGACCGCCAGCGCCAGCTGGGTTCCTGATCCGAGGCCGGCGTGGCTTGGAATAGCCTTGTGGACTCGAAGACGCCCAGCTTCTGGAAGACCGTGGAAGCGGAGGAACCGCCGTGCGTATTCCAGGACCCTTTCGGCATCGGGGCCTTCGGCGGTAAGGCTCGCCGCAGCCGACGCCTCCAACAGGAGGGAAGGGCAGGGGATCGCCGCACCCAGCCCCCCAAAGTGCCGTCCCAACCGCCCACCCAGATCGAGCACTCCGAAGTGCAGGCGCGCAGGTGCCTCTACAAGGATTTTACCTCGCTTGGACATACTGGGTCAGCAGCGCCATCGCTTCCCGCTCCCGGGCTCCCGCCGTCTTGTCGACGATGATCTGAAGGCGGGCATACTCCTCCTGAATCTGCTCCGGGGGAAGGAGATGGGTGCGAGTGGCGAGAATGGCGGCTTCGAGGACCGCGTGCTTGGCGCGATTGAAGCCCATGAACTCACGCCGGATCCCACGGTGCACCACCCGGGCTTCCATGCGGGAGCGGGGCGGAGTGGCATCGATGGTCAGGATCTCGAGCTCCCGCCAGGAGCACGCTGCTTCGAGCACTGCACCCTTGACGACGCTAGCCGGTAGCGAGGGGAACTGGGGGCTGGATATGGCGCCCTGGGCGAAGAGCATGGCGTCGTCGGTCAGGTTGACGACGGCTACCCGCGTTCCACTTACGTTGCGGAAAGTACTGGTCTCCAGGAACGGCTTGAGCACGATGATATCGTCTCCCCACTCCACCCCCATCGGCGCGAAGTTGATCGCGCCGGAGGCGTCCAGAGAGGTGACGATCGTCTCGAGGATCACCGGACCAGATCAACCGGCGGTGGAGCGGAAGCCAGCGTGCTCTCCTCGAGATTCCGAGCCAGCGAGCCGTCGGCCGCCGCGGGAAGCATGCGGGGCGTCGCGGGCACGCCATGCAAAAAGTGATCGAGCAGCCGATACCCGTGCTCGGTGAGCACCGACTCCGGGTGAAACTGAACCCCGTAAACCGGGTACTCGACGTGCTCGACCGCCATGATCTCTCCGTCCTCGGAGCGGGCGGTTACCCTGAGAGCAGCTGGAAGCGACGCTGATTCGATCACGAGCGAGTGATATCGTGTGGCGCTGAACGGGCTCGGCAGGCCGTGAAAGAGGCCGGTGCCGCTGTGGTGAATGCGGGAAGTCTTTCCGTGCATCGGCGCGCCAGCCCGCAGGATCCGGCCTCCGTACGCGGCGCCGATACACTGGTGGCCCAGACACACACCGAGAATCGGTATCGAGGGACCAACCTGGCGGACGACCTCGGTCGATATTCCTGCCTCGGTGGGCGAGCACGGCCCCGGTGAGATCACGATATGTGAGGGTGCCAGGGCGAGGATCTCGTCAACACCTATGGCGTCGTGCCGCCGGACCAGCGGGGTCTCTCCCAGCTCCCGCACGTAACGGGCGAGGTTGTAGACGAAGGAGTCGTAGTCGTCGATGAGTAGGATCATTTGAAGTGCCAGTCGCCAGTCGCCAGTCGCCGGTCGCTCGCCCTAGCCGTGTCAGACCCCGCTTGCCAGCTAGCCTTGAGACTGGCGACCGGCGACTGGCGACTGGCGACTCTCCACCAACGTCTCAATCAATCCCCGCGCCTTGTCCAGCGTCTCTCCATACTCGAGCGCAGGATCGGAATCGGCCACAATCCCGCCCCCTGCCTGGAAGTATACCCGGCCATCCTGCACCAGATATGTCCGGATGACGATGCTGGTGTCCATGGCGCCAGTCACGCTCAAATAGCCTATGGAACCGCAATACACGCCCCGCTGGGTGGGCTCCAGCTCGGCAATGATCTCCATGGCACGCACCTTCGGCGCCCCGGTGATCGAGCCTCCTGGAAAAGCCGCGCGTATGAGCTCGACGGCGCCAGCTCCGGGCTCGATCTCGCCCACCACGGTGGAAACCAGGTGATGCACGGTCGGGTGGTGCTCCAGGGCGAAGAGCTCGGGCACGCGCACCGTACCCGGGCGGCAGACGCGTGATAGATCGTTTCGCAGCAGGTCAACGATCATCACATTCTCCGCCTGATCCTTCCGGCTCTCCGCCAGGGCGCGGCCCAGGGCTGCGTCGTGCATCGGCCCGAGGCCGCGAGGCCTAGTCCCCTTGATGGGCCGGGTCTCGATGTGCCGGCCATCCTGATCCAGCCGGAGAAATCGTTCGGGTGATGCGCTCAGCACCGCCAGGTTACCGAAGCCGAGGTAGGCGGCAAAAGGGGCGGGATTCCGGTGCCGGAGCTTACGATAAAGATCGTAAGTCGAGCGGTGCCAGCGGCTCTCAAATCGCTGCGACAAGTTAGCCTGGAAGATGTCGCCAGCTACGATGTACTCTCTGACCCGCGCGACCGCATCCAGGTATCCCTCGCGAGTGAAGGTCGAACGGAGGCCGATCTTCTCCGCGCCCACGATTGCGGGAACGGGATAGGTGGGAGCGGCAGCGGGACGTCGCGCAGGCGTCTCAGGCATCGTCGGCTGGACTGTCGCGCCGCTTACCGGCTTATCGTCCAGGCGCTCACGGACCAGCGCCAGCCGCGCACGGGCTCGCGCTTGCCGTTGATTCGCTTCTTCGGGCAGACCGGTCGAGATCAGCCAGCTGCTGTTAATCCTGTGGTCCCATGCGATGACCCAGTCGTATAAACCCAGTATGACATCGGGAATGGCGAGATCGTCATAGCGGGGGCGGGGAAGCCGTTCCAGCACAGCGCCCCAGTCATAACCGATGTATCCCGCGATCCCGCCTTGAAACGGGGGCAATCCGGGGATTGGCTCGAGCGGGTCTGCCGGAAGCAATGCGCGCGCCGCGCCAAGCGCATCTCCGCTCGTCGCGGTCCAGACGCCGGTAGTGCGGTGCCACACCTCGGTCAGGGGGCCCTTGCTGCGCACGATGCTGTGGGGATCAGCCGTGAGGAACGAGTAGTGAGCGTCGGGGTGGTGCAGGGCCGCGCTGTCGAGGAAGAGGAGGTAAGGCAGATCCAGAAAACGAGAACAGGCGTGGTCCGGGTCGATCCCACTCCCCAGCGACACTACAATCGGAGTGGCGGGGCCGCTCACGTCCGGCTTGCCCGCTTCCCCGCCGCCTTCCCTTCATCGCGTCTTCGCGACCGCTGAGTCAGCTTCACATGCTCTGATTTCACATCGTCCGGTGGCGTGAGATAGCCCCAGCTCAGAGCTCCCTCCTGCCGGTACGTCTTGCCCAGGGTGATCGCCAACCTCGCCTTCATGAGCTCGCGACCGAGATAAAAAGCATGGGTCGGCTCATCGACTCCGAGCTGGGAGAAGATCTCCTGGATGTCGGTACCGCGGACGAAGATATCGTTGTTGAACACGGTGATAATGTGCCGGTCGGCGAAGATTCTGAAGTTGGGATCCTTCACCGCCGCGTGAAGGCGACGAAGCTCCACTTCATCGTACTCGAGGATGACCGGGTCCTTCAGGGTGAGAAGCCGGTCGTCCACGCCTTTGGGAAGAGTGCGGTGGCTGACAGCGTGATGCATGAGCCGCCGTGCTATGTCCACTTCTCTGACCGATCCTCGCGCCCATGAGATCACCTCCGTGGTCAATACCGCTGTAACGCCGGTCTCTTCACAGATGGCCAACAGGAGAGCATTGAGGCCGGTGGTATCGGCGCTGGTCAGCTCGGTAATATTTCCTATTCCCATGAGCTGGGCCGCGTCCGGGTAGCGCCGGTGTACTTCGGCATAGCGCTCGAGCGAGGCCATGAAGCCGAACCCGACCGGCTCGATGACAGGGTCGATCAGGTAGGGCACCCTCCAGCTCTCCAGTGCCTCGAGGCTTCGATCGAGCGTGTCGAGGCCCTCGCCGAAATCCGGGAGCACCACGACTCGCGCATTGCCCCCGGCGAGCTCCCGGGCCACATCGAGATTCGAGCTATTCACACTGAGGACCAATTCGGCACCAGCGCGAACTGCCGTGAGAATCTCCGCTGGATCGAAGCTGTCGATGCTGACGCGCATGCCGGCCTCCCGGAGCTCACGTACCGTGTCTCCGAGACCCGGGAATGGCACCCCGGGTGTGCAGCCGACGTCGATGATGTCGGCACCACTGGCCTGGTAGTAGTCGGCGGCCGCCCGGATTTCGGCGGCCGCCAACTTCGGTGCGTTGTTGATTTCGGCCAGTATTTCGATCGAGTACGTGCCGTAATCAGAAGCGGCGAGAGCCTGACCGAAGTAGCGGGGGATCTCCCGAAGGTCCTTGGGGCCCTTTTCCACCGGTACCCCGAAACGCTCCTGGAGCAAAAGAGTGTCGCCCTCACAGAGACCCGGGATCAGCACCAGATCGGTGCCGGACGGCACCTGGAGAAACCGCGCAATCCACGGAGTGGTCATCAGCGCGGCGACCGTGATCTTCATGACGGCCACATCGCATTGGAACGCTGGCCGCATATCGTCCAGCACCCTCCGCAATGCCGGCTCGGCAAGCTTGCCGGTGACG